>JANLWJ010000153.1:0-3682 GCA_031364455.1 Actinomycetes bacterium
CCCTCGACGACATCGATGCCGATGCTGGGCGCTCTGCTGGGCTCATCCGGTACCTGATGCGCGAGCGGCACGGCTCACCCTTTGAGCACAACTCCATGACGTTCTACGTCCAGGCGCCGATCTTTGTGTTTCGTGAGTTCATGCGTCACCGGATCGCCTCCTACAACGAAGAGTCCGGACGCTACCGCGAGCTACGCCCCGTCTTCTACGTGCCAGCCGCAGACCGCAAGCTGATCCAGGAGGGCAAGCCCGGCCACTATGTCTTCGTCGATGGTACGAGCGACCAGTACGCCACCGTTGTCGAGCAGACCAAGCAGGCGTGCGCTCATTCCTACGCCGCCTACCAGGAGATGCTCGCAGCTGGCGTGGCTCGCGAGGTGGCTCGAGGCGTCCTGCCGGTTGCCACATACTCGTCGATGTACGTGACCATGAACGCCAGGTCGCTGATGAACTTCCTCTCCCTGCGCACCAAACGGGAAGGCTCGGCGTTCCCCTCCTACCCTCAGCGCGAGATCGAGATGGTCGCCGAGCAGATGGAGACCTTCTGGGCCGGGCTGATGCCGGTGACCCATGCCGCCTTTGAGGCGGCCGGGCGCGTTTCGCCGTAGCAGGCGTTCCACGGTGTAACGCAGGGGGCTTCTAAAGCGATGACCAGGCGACCCCGTCGCCGACCGACCCCCCGAGCGGGTGGTGGCGGGGTCCTCGCACGTCGCTACGGGCAGGTCAGGTCGCATGGGGGTTCTGCCACTTCGGTCCCGCCGGCCGATAGCCTGCCGGTATGACCCAGCAGTCCGCCTCCCGCCGCGCCCCGTTCGGTCGGGTGCTCACGGCGATGGTCACCCCGTTCCGCTCCGACCTCTCTCTCGACCTCGACGCCGTCCAGCGACTGGCCACGTATCTCGTCGACCAGGGCAATGACGGGCTTGTCGTCAACGGCACGACGGGTGAGTCACCAACTACGACCGACCATGAGCAAGAGCTCGTGGTGCGAGCGGTTGTCGATGCGGTCGGTGCCCGAGCCATAGTCATCGCTGGCGCGAGCAGCAACGACACCGTCCATGCGATCGATCGGGCCAAGCTGGCCGCCAAGGCAGGAGCCCATGCGCTTCTCGTCGTGTCGCCCTATTACAACCGTCCCCCGCAGGAGGGCGTGCTGACCCACCTGACCATGGTTGCCGACTCAACCGAGTTACCGGTCATGCTGTACGACATTCCTGGCCGTACCGGCGTTGAGATCGACGTCGAGACGATGGTCAGGGCTGCCGAGCACGAAAAGATCGTGGCAGTCAAGGATGCCAAGGGTGATCTCGCCGCTGCCTCGTGGGCGATTGCACGCAGCGAGTTGGCCTGGTACTCCGGTGAGGATGTACTCAACCTGCCGCTGCTGAGCATCGGCGGAGTCGGTTTCGTTAGCGTGGCCGGCCACGTAGTCGCACGTCGGCTCGGTGAGATGCTCGCCGCGTACGAGTCCGGTGACGTCTACACCGCGACTCGGCTTCATCTCGGACTGCTACCCGTGTACACCGGGATTTTCCGAACCCAAGGAGTGATGACCGTCAAGGCCGCCCTTTCGCAGCTCGGGGTGATCGGTGGCGCGGTGCGACCGCCGCTCGTCGACCTCACGCAGGAGGAGTTCGCCACCTTGACTCTGGACCTCGCCGATGGTGGCGTCGAGGGGTTCACGGCATGAGCCATCCGCATCCCGAGCTGGGCCCGCCTCCCCCGTCCCCCCAAGGGGCACTACGCATCGTCCCGCTCGGCGGTCTCGGCGAGATCGGCCGCAACATGACGGTCTTCGAGTTCGACGGGAAGATCCTCATCGTTGACTGCGGTGTGCTCTTCCCTGAGGACGACCAGCCGGGGATCGACCTGATCCTCCCTGACTTCGACTACATCCGTGATCGCCTTGACGATGTCGTCGGCCTAGTCCTCACCCATGGCCACGAAGACCACATTGGTGCGGTGCCGTACCTGCTCCGTGAGCGAGCGGACATTCCGATCTTCGGCTCGCGACTGACACTGGCCTTCGTCGAGGCCAAGCTGCGCGAGCACCGAATCACTCCGGTCACGACAACCGTGACCGAAGGTGACCGAACCAAGGTGGTGCCCTTCGACCTCGAGTACATCGCGGTCAACCACTCCATCCCGGACGCCCTTGCGGTCGCGATCCGTACTCCGGCAGGGCAGTTGGTCATTCACACCGGTGACTTCAAGATGGACCAGCTGCCGCTCGACGGACGCGTCACCGACCTGCGCGCATTCGCTCGGCTCGGTGACGAGGGCGTCGACCTCATGCTGGTCGACTCCACCAATGCTGAGGTGCCAGGCTTTGTCGCGTCCGAGAAAGACATCGTCCCTGTCCTCGACAGGTACTTCGCCCAGAGCGAGCGCCGCATCATCGTCGCCTCATTCGCATCCCACATTCACCGGGTACAGCAGATCATCGATATTGCGCGTAAACACCGCCGAAAGGTTGCGTTCGTCGGTCGCTCGATGGTGCGGAACATGGGAATCGCTCGCGACCTCGGGTACCTGACGATTCCGGCAGACACCGTTGTCGACGTCAAGGCGCTCGACGACCACCCCGACGACGGGGTGGTGCTGATCTGCACCGGTTCACAGGGCGAGCCGATGGCAGTACTCTCGCGGATCGCCGGTCGCGACCACAGCATCGTGCTTGGCCCCGACGACACCGTAATTCTCGCGTCGTCGCTGATCCCCGGCAACGAGAACGCTGTCTACCGGGTGATCAACGGACTGATGCGCTGGGGCGCCACCGTCGTGCACAAGGGGAACGCGATGGTGCACGTCTCGGGCCACGCCGCCGCAGGCGAGCTGCTCTACCTGTACAACATCGTTCGCCCGACGAACGTGATGCCGGTGCACGGCGAGACGCGACACCTGCGCGCCAACGCCGACCTTGCAATTGCCACCGGAGTTGAGCCGCGCAACGTCGCGATGGCCGAGGACGGCGTTGTCGTCGACCTTGTGGACGGTCACGCTCGGATTGTTGGTGCCGTTCCGTGTGGGTACGTCTACGTTGACGGAGCATCGGTGGGGGACATCACCGAGGCTTCGCTGAAGGACCGGCGGATCCTCGGGTCGGAGGGGTTCATCTCGGTGCACGTCGTTGTCGACTCTGCGACCGGCAAAGTGGTAGGCGGCCCGGTGGTGTCCGCACGTGGGTTCCTCGAGGACGATTCGGTCTTCAACGACGTCCTGCCCCTGATTACCGCCGCCCTGGAGGAAGCAGGGGGCCGCGGGATCGGCGACGCCCACCAGCTACAGCAGGTGGTGCGCCGGACGGTGGGGCGCTGGGTGAGTAGTGCGCACCGCCGCAAGCCGATGATCATCCCGGTCGTCATCGAGGTCTGAGGCCGGCTTTCCGCTTCCGGAAGCACGGGGCGCGACACACCGCGCGATCAGCGGTGATCGAGTGGTCGCCCTGGGTAGCCTGCCCCCTATGGCCTCGTCTTCCCCACGGGGTGCGACTCGCCCGCGTCCGTCAAGTGCGCGATCGTCGAGTAAGCGCCCATCACGCTCGTCCCGCTCGCGCGCGTCCACCGCGAGGCGCGGTCCCGGAACAGTGACGCGTATGGCCCGGGCGCTCTGGCTCGCGATCAGGGGGATCTGGCTCGGGGTCGCCCACCTCCTGGGTGGGGTGGCTCGTCGCATCGGCACC
>JANLWJ010000211.1:0-1566 GCA_031364455.1 Actinomycetes bacterium
CTCCGAACGGGTTCGTGACCTGCCACCAGTCACGCCCGGCGGCGTCCGCCAACGGAAGTGCTTCGGCCAAGGGCAGCCCGATCAGCTCCTCACGCGCAACACCAAGAATCCGCTGCGCAGCCATGTTGCACGCCTCGACGAGCCCGTCGGCTCCGACGACCACGATGGCATCAGGCACTTCGTCGTAGCGGGAGGCGTCGCGATCGGCGTTCGCGGGACCGGACGTACTCGACATCCTCAGATTGTGTCAGGAGCGCGCCCATGCGACACAGAGCCGCACGGGCGGTTGCCAATGGTGGGCGACCCGAGATACAATCGAACATACGTTCGAATCAGCACGGAATTGGAGCGACTCAGAACGACATCGGTGACGATCTATCGGCTCACGGCGAACAGCACCCCTCTTCCATCGTCGTCGAAAGGTCGCCGTGTTCGCTCCTCCGCTCCCAGAACCGCTGCGGTCGGTGCTGCGCGAGGTGCGCTCCTGGGGCGACGGCGCTGGCACAGCGGGGCCAGCCGATCGGGTCGCCCGGGTAGCGGGGCTACGTCAGCTCGTCGACGCCGCCGAAGCGGCCTACCTGCAGGTGCTCTCCGAGGTCGACGCAAACGGTGACGCCGAACTACTGCACGGCGCTCGCAGCACCGCCTCCTGGTTACAGGGGGCACTGCACTTGGCTCCGGGTGAGGCGAGCAGTCACGTCAAGGTGGCTCGTGCTACTCGCGGCCCTCTAGCGCCATCTCTCGACGACCTCCGCGAAGGGGCGGTGACGAGCGGACACCTGGCCGCGGTCGAGGGATCCGTGCGCCGGCTCCCGCCGGAAGCGGTCCCCGAAGCCGTCACCATCCTCGGCGACCTCGCCAAGCTGGTCGATGTCGGACGCCTCCGCGTCGCCGGCCGCGCACTCCAGCACACCGTTGACCCCGATGGGGCGTTCCGCGACTGCGAAAAGCAGTTCGAACGCCGATACCTGCAGCTCTCCCCGTTGCTGGACGGAATGGTGGCCGTCGATGGGCTTCTGGACCCGGAGGGAGCTGCAGCCGTCGACGCAGCGCTGGCTCCCTTCCTCGTGCCGGCCGGCGACCACGACCTCCGTACTGCAGCCCAGCGACGCGCAGACGGTTTCGTCGACGTTGCACGCGCAGCGATGGACGCGGACCTGGACCGGGCGATGTCTGGACAGCCGGTGCAGCTGCAAGTGCTCGTCCCGTGGCTGGCCCTGATAGCCGGATCGAGCCGACAGACGTCACCCGGATGCGCCCTGCCCGGTGCAGCCCTGCTGGGGCAGTCACCGCGGGAAGGATTTCCGTTGACCGAGGATGCCGCCCAGCGGCTTGGGTGCGACGCGTCCGTTGCGCGGCTCGTCTTCGGTCCGGACGGCGTCCCGCTCGACCTCGGGCGCAGTCAACGGCTCTTCTCACCTGCCCAGCGCCGCGCCATGTCTATTCGAGATGGTGGTTGCCGATTCCCTGGTTGTTCACGTCCACCTCGGTTCACCGATGCGCACCACATCGTTCCGTGGTCACAGGGTGGCAGTTCCGACCTCGCCAATGCCCTGCTTCTCTGCC
>JANLWJ010000305.1:0-15216 GCA_031364455.1 Actinomycetes bacterium
CGGTCAAGGTCGCCTCCCTTGCGACGGTCGTCGCGCTGCTACTGGGCACCATGATCGCGTTTGCAGTCGCTCGGTACACGTGGTTCGGGCGCAGCTCGATCTCGTTTCTCTTCGTCCTGCCGATCGCGCTGCCGGGCATCGTTACCGGTGTAGCTCTGCAGAATGCATTCATCAACGTGCTCAGTACCGATGGATTCCAGATCCAGCTGGGCTTTTGGACCGTTGCGATCGGCCATACGACGTTCTGCATCGTGGTCATCTTCAACAATGTTGTGGCGCGCCTTCGGCGCACCGGCCAGAACTTCGAAGAGGCATCGATGGACCTGGGCGCTTCAACGTTCCAGACCTTCCGGTTGGTGACCTTCCCGCAGATTCGCTCTGCGCTGGTAGCCGGCGCGCTGCTGGCGTTCGGGCTCTCCTTCGACGAGATCATCGTCACCCAGCTGACCGCCGGAGCCGGGATCGAGACGCTTCCGATTTGGATCTTCAACAACCTTTCGCGTCCCAACGTCGCGCCCATTGTCAACGTAGTGGCCGCGCTCGTGATCATCATCTCGATCATCCCGGTGTACCTGGCACAGAAGTTGTCCGACGACCCGGCGCATACCAGGCTTTAGGCGTGACCGACCTCACCCGTAGCTGGGCGCAGCAGCAGGACGCCGACGACGAGCTTGCCGCCTTCCGTGACAGCGTCTACCGCCCTGACGAGAACCTGCGCTACCTCGATGGCAACAGCCTCGGCATGCTGCCGATCGCCACGCGGGAGCGGATGCACCGGCTCATCGATGACGAGTGGGGTCGAGATCTGGTTCGGGGCTGGCAGCACTGGGACTCACTTCCGCTGGAGGTAGGTGACCGGATCGGTAGTCTGGTCGGTGCCGCACCCGGCCAGGTCGTCGTCTGCGACTCGATCTCGGTGAACCTGTATAAGCTCGCGGTTGCGGCACTTGAGGCTCAGCCCGGTCGAAAGGTGCTGGTTACCGACACCGGTAACTTCCCGAGCGACCGGTATGTACTCCAGGGGGCCGCGGAACGCCGCAAAGGCCAGCTACGGCTGGTGCCGACCGAGCCACTGCGTGGCGTCACCCCGGACAACGTCAACACCTACCTCGCCGACGATGTCGCCATGGTCGCCTTCTCACACGTCGACTACAGGTCTGCTGCGATCAATGACGTCGTTGCGCTCACCGAGCTGGCTCACCGCGCTGGTGCCCTCGTCCTCTGGGACCTCGCACACTCGATCGGATCGGTGCCGATCGACCTCGACGCGGCCGGCGTCGACTTCGCGGTCGGTTGTACCTACAAGTATCTCAACGCGGGTCCTGGAGCCCCCGCGTTCCTGTACGTGCGGCGCGGTGTTCAGGACCGGCTCGCTAACCCGATTCAGGGCTGGTGGAGCGCTGCCGACCCCTTCGACATGGACGCTCACTACATGCCGGCCAGTGGCATCGGACGTTGGCAGACCGGGACGCCGCCGATCCCTGGGCTCGTCGCCGTCGACGAGGGCGCAAGGCTTCTCGCCGACGCTGGCATGGACCGGTTGCGGGCCAAGTCGGTTCGCCTCACCGAGTACCTCATTGCGCTGACCGACTCCTGGCTCGCGCCCTTGGGTTTCGCAGTTGCGTCGACTCGCGATCCGGAGCGCCGCGGCGGTCACGTAGTTCTGGCACACGATGAGGCCTACCGGATCAGCTTGGCGGCAACCGAAGCGGGTGTCGTCGGCGATGCCCGCCCGCCGAACCTGCTGCGGCTGGCCCCGGCACCCCTGACGACGTCGTTCACCGATGTGTGGGAGGCGATGGCCCGCCTCCGCGACCTCGTGGCGTCCAAGGCACATCTGGCGCTACCTGCCGAGCGAGCCCGCGTCACCTGAGGCGGTAGCGTCACGCCGTGCTCTCTGAAGATCGGTCGGTCCTGTCGCGTTCGTCGTCGGCGGCTCCCGCCGTGGTGTCCTACGGCGACGATCCTGACCAGGTGGCCGAGATCTGGGTGGGTGAGCCGCACGCGCCACTCGTGGTGGTCCTGCACGGCGGCTTCTGGAAGCAGCAGTACGACCGTACTCACTGCCGGGGGCTGGCGGCTGAGCTCGGGCATCTCGGTGCGACCGTCGTCTTGCTCGAGTACCGACGCGTTGGCGGCAATGGGGGCTGGCCCGCCACGTTCGACGACGTCCGCACGGGGCTACGCAAAATCGTGCAGCACCACCCATCTGCGTCACGCCGGATCCTGGTCGGCCACAGTGCCGGTGGGCACTTGGCGCTGTGGGTGGCTGCCACCGATCCGACCCCGCTGGTGGACGCCGTCGTTGCGATGGCGCCGATCGCCGACCTGACCGCCATGGCGCGCTCGTTCGGCGCCGGCGACAACCCCGTCCACGACCTGCTCGGGGGGACTCCCGACGGGCACCCGGACCGCTACGACCTGGCTGACCCCCTGCTGCTGCCAACGCCGCGCGCGGACGTCCACCTGCTGCACGGCATCGCCGACACCCTGGTGCCGATCGAGCAGAGCCTGGCCTACGCCCGTCGTCACGCCGGAACCCAGGTGACTGAGCTGCGCTGCGCCCACTTCGAGCTGATCGACCCGCGCAGCGATGCCTTCGCGGCAGTACGCGACGCTGTCGCCGCTGAGGCGGGCGGCCCGGCGTCGCCACCACGACGCTCCCGTCCGTGGTGACATCGGGTCGGACGCCGTGCGTGACTTTGGGCGTGTCGAGACCGGTCCCATAGACTAGGTGGGTGAAGCGCGGTGACGGTCGGCTCACCCACAATCTCCTTCCCGGTGAGCCCGGCGAGCAGGGCCCGCAAGACGCCTGTGGCGTCTTCGGCGTCTGGGCGCCCGGTGAAGAGGTCGCCAAGCTCTCCTACTTCGGGCTCTACGCCCTGCAGCACCGTGGCCAGGAGTCAGCCGGTATCGCGGTCAGCGACGGCGACGGCATCGTGGTCTACAAGGACATGGGCCTGGTCGCCCAGGTCTTCGACGAGCGTCACCTGGCTACCCTCGTCGGCCACCTCGCGATCGGCCACACCCGCTACTCCACCACTGGCTCGAGCAACTGGGAGAACGCACAGCCGGCGTTTCGGCACACCGATGACGGAGGCATCGCCCTCGGCCACAACGGCAACCTGATCAACACCGGAGAGCTTGCGCGCCTGGCCGCAGAGTCGCAGGTCGAGCGCGGCGACCTGCTCCTGCCCGGCTTCGCCACACCCGACGCGACCTCTGACACCGATCTGGTCACCGAGCTGCTGGCCAACCATCCGTCCCGCTCACTGGAGAAGGCCGCCCTCGAGGTGCTGCCTCTGCTCCGCGGTGCATTCTGCTTCGTCTTCATGGACGAGACAACGCTCTACGCCGCTCGCGACCCCCAGGGCATCCGCCCGCTGGTGCTCGGACGCCTCGAGCGCGGGTGGGTCGTCGCGTCTGAGACCGCAGCCCTCGACATCGTCGGGGCCAGTTACGTGCGCGAGGTCGAGCCTGGTGAACTGCTCGCCGTTGACGAGCATGGACTCCGAAGTCAGCGTTTCGCCGAGGCCGATCCCAAGGGCTGCATCTTCGAGTACGTCTACCTCGCCAGGCCCGATACGAGTATCGCCGGACGCAGCGTGCATGAGGCGCGTGTCGACCTCGGTCGGCGGTTGGCCCGGCGCGATCCTGTTGAGGCCGACTTGGTCATTCCGGTTCCCGAGTCAGGTACGCCGGCGGCGATCGGTTACGCGCAAGAGTCAGGTATCCCCTACGCGCAAGGCCTGGTGAAGAACGCCTACGTCGGGCGTACCTTCATCCAGCCGTCGCAGACCATTCGCCAGCTCGGCATCCGGCTCAAGCTCAACCCCCTTCGCGAGGTCATCGACGGTAAGCGACTCGTCGTCGTCGACGACTCGATTGTGCGAGGAAATACCCAGCGTGCCTTGGTACGCATGCTGCGCGAGGCTGGAGCGGCCGAGGTGCACGTGCGTATCTCCAGCCCGCCGGTGAAGTGGCCGTGTTTCTACGGCATCGACTTCGCCACCAGGGCCGAGCTCATCGCCAACGGTCTGGCAGTCGACGAGATCCGCCAGTCAGTGGGGGCCGACTCGCTCACGTACATCTCCCTCGAAGACCTCGTCGAGGCCACCACGATTCCGGTAGAACGCCTGTGTACCGCCTGCTTCACCGGCGAGTACCCGATCGAGCTGCCAGCTCCGGAGGCGCTCGGCAAGCACCTGCTCGAGGGCTACGAGCGCGACAGCACCAGCACCGCTGCCGGTACCGCGAGCGACGCTGATGGCTTGGCATCCCTGACGGCTGCAACCGGGGCGTCCGATGCGTTGGGCCGGCCGTGACGGCGAACCCGGAGGGATCACAACACGTGCGGACCACGTACGAGAGTGCTGGCGTCAGCATCGAAGAAGGAAACCGTGCTGTTGAGCTGATGAAAGTGAGCATTGCCCGCGCGACTCGCCCCGAGGTCGTCGGCGGCATCGGCGGGTTCGCGGGCCTCTTCGACCTGACGCCGTACACGCGTCTGCGCAAGCCGCTGCTCGCGTCATCCACTGACGGTGTCGGGACCAAGGTCGACGTTGCGCGGCGCATGGATGTGCACGACACCATCGGCATCGATCTTGTCGCAATGGTTCTCGACGACCTCGTCGTCTGTGGAGCCGAGCCGCTCTTCATGACTGACTACATCGCTACCGGCAAGGTCTACCCGGAGAAGATCGCCGCGATCGTCTCCGGCATAGCCGAGGGCTGCCGCCTTGCCGGAGCTGCGCTGGTGGGCGGCGAGACGGCCGAGCACCCGGGCCTGTTGGAGCCGGACGAGTACGACGTGGCAGGCGCTGGCACCGGCATCGTTGATGCCGACGATGTGCTCGGGGCTGAGCGGGTGGAGCCAGGAGACGCCCTCATCGCCATGGCGAGCAGCGGATTGCACTCCAACGGTTACTCGCTGGCCAGGCACGTCTTCTTCTCCCTTGCGGGGTGGGATGTCGACCACGATGTCGACGGGCTGGGCCGCACGGTCGGCGAAGAGCTGCTCGAGCCAACCCGGATCTACAGCCTCGACTGCCTGGCGCTCGCGCGCTCGAACCGCGAGCGGCTGCATGCGCTGTCACACATCACCGGAGGCGGCCTCGCCGAGAACCTCGCGCGGGTGATTCCGGCACACCTGTCTGCGACGGTCGACCGCGCCACGTGGACGCCCCCTCCGGTGTTTCCGTTGATCGGTGAGCTCGGTGGGGTGATGCGCGAAGACCTCGAGAGCACGTTCAACCAAGGGGTCGGCATGGTTGCGGTCGTCGATGGCGAAGTGGCCGATGAGAGCGTGCGTCTGCTCATCGAGCGCGGCGTACCGGCCTGGATCTGCGGCCAGGTACAGGCGGCATCAGATGGCCCGACCGTCACCCTCGTCGGCGACCACCCGGCCTGACCTACCCGAAACCCCCAACACCGAGTGAGTTGGCAGACGCTTTGGCGTCACCGAACTCACTCGGTGCGACAGGGGCGAGGGTGGGGCTGCGCTCAGCGGCCGGACTCGGCCTCACCGTAGGCAGCAGTGTGGGGGTCGTAGGGATCGTCCTCGACCACGTCGGCATGCGGGGCCTCGCCACCAAGTTCGACGGTAAGTGCGTCGACGTCAAGCTCGGAGCTGGAGTACTTCAGCTGCCGGGCGACCTTGGTCTGCTTGGCCTTGGCCCTCCCGCGACCCATGGGCTGACCCCCTTGTTGGGGCATCGGCCCCAGTAGGCGTGTCTATCGGATGGCGCCCCTGGGGCGCACTGCCCTCTAGCGTAGACGATCCATCCCGGCTGCGTGCAGGCAGGCGCACGGTGATTCGCTCTGGTCGCGCTCTGGTCGCTGGGCCGATCGGGTGGACGTGCGGCCGCCGCGTCAGCCGGTGGCCGATGGCCCGGCAGCGATGATCGCCTCGGCCAGCCGGTCGGCCGCCTTGGCTGGTGGGATCCCCTCGTCGGCGGCGAGCCGGAGGACGTCCAAGGTGGTCTGGAAGATGCCGATGGCGCGCTTGCGGGCCCGCTCGAGGTCGAAGCCATTCAACTCGTCGGCGACCTGGATCACGCCGCCGGCATTGACGAGGTAGTCGGGGGCGTAGGTGATCCCGCGGTCGGCGAGCTGCTGCTCGATCCCGGGGTGGGCGAGCTGGTTGTTGGCTCCGCCACAGACGACGGAAGCGGTCAGGCCGGCGACGCTCACGTCGTTCAGCGACCCACCTAGGGCATTGGGCGAGTAGATGTCGATGTCGCGACGAGTGGTCAGCTCGGCCTCGCTCGTTACCACGTCGACATCGGGGTGCCTGGCGAGCACGGCGGCGATCGCCTCGGGGCTGACGTCGTAGATCACAACGGACGCCCCTGCGTCACGGAGGTGGGCCACCAGCCGGTGTCCGACCTTGCCGACTCCGGAGACGGCTGCCCGGCGTCCGGTCAGGTCGCCTGAACCCCAGAGATGCTGGGCACAGGCACGCATTCCGGCGAAGACGCCGAGCGCGGTGAGCAGCGACGAGTCGCCGCTGCCGCCGTTGCCTTCGCTACGACCGGTGACGTAGTTCGTGGTCCGCCCGATGACATCCATGTCGGCGACGTAGGTGCCGACGTCGCAAGCGGTGTAGTAGCGCCCGCCCAACGACTCGACCGCTCGTCCGTATGCCTCGAGCAGGGCGTCGCTCTTGATGCCTTTCGGGTCGCCGAGGATGACCGCCTTGCCACCGCCGTGGGGGAGGCCGGCCAAGGCGTTCTTGTAGCTCATGGCGCGGGAGAGCCGCAGTACGTCATCGAGTGCGGCGGCGTCGCCGGGATAGGCGTGGAACCGGGTGCCGCCGAGCGCGGGACCGAGTGCAGTGGAGTGGATGGCGATGATGGCGCGGAGGCCGGCCGGCTCGTCGGAGGCCAGGACCACCTGCTCATGTCCGGTGAAGCGGTCGAAGAGGGGGAGGTCCAGCTCGAGGTGTTGGTCGGCCACGGCCGGACCTTATCGACCGGCTCGAAACTAGCAACTGGCGCGGCCGTCGAGGAGCGCCGCCCCGAATGGGTTAGTCCAGACGATAGGGGAGGAATGGCACTCATGAGGGATTACGGACAAGCGGGACATCCGTCACTCTTTGCATTGGGGCGCTCGCTGAGCGCGATCGAGGAATGAGAATACTGATGACGTTACGTGGGGGACGCATGGCACAACTACCACCAGAGCCGGAGGCGTTGCTGACGCCTGCGGAGGTGGCGGCACTTTTCCGGGTAGATCCGAAGACCGTTACCCGGTGGGCCAAGGCGGGCAAGCTGAGCGCGATTCGGACATTGGGCGGACACCGGCGCTACCGGGCCGCCGAGGTTCAGTCGTTGTTGGCCGGCCAACAGGGTGACGAAGTTCGGCCGGCTGCTGTTCCTCAGGTACCCCAGCCCCCGATGCAGCATCCGCCCCAGCTCTGAGCCCAGGCGCTCAGTCTTACCCAGGCGCTCAGTCTTACCCAGGCGCTGCGCCCCGGCACTGCACCCGGGCCGTTCGTTGCGCCCTGGCCCGAGCGGGTCGATCAGCCTGCAAAGAGGTGACTAGTCTCTTCGGACTACGCCGAACGGGTGTGAACTAGCCCACTTTCAGGGGTTAGGGGTTGCGCTGGCGGCCTTGCTGCCCGATACCCTTTCGTGACCTCGCCGCCAGGTGGGGGCGCACCGGGTACGCCGAATCCTGTCCAGCCCGGTGGGTGACCATTTGCACGTGGACAGGAGCGGGGGACCCAAGGTTAGTGACCGGCCGCGAAAGTGCGGACGGTCTTGGGGTTAAGTCGTTGCCGAAGGGCACGACCGGGCACTCTCTGGCCCGAACCCGACAGCTGACCTCGCAGGCGTCGGAGAGGAAACATGTCGCGTCTTTTCGCGCGTCGACGTCTGCTTGCCGTCGGCCTTGCTCTAGCCATTGCCAGCCCACTCGCCACCAGCACGGCTACTGCAGCCGGTGGCGGCTTCGAATCCTTGCGCAAGGGTGACTCCGGTCCCCGCGTGCTCCTGGCCCAGCGAGTCCTCGACGTGGACCCGCGGTCCGGCACCTTCAACGACAAGACCAAGCGGGCGGTCAGGCATTTCCAGGACCACCGTGGCTTCGACGTCACCGGCACCATCAACGAGCGCACGTACGGCGCGCTCCAGCAGCGGTGGGAGTCAATCCAGGACGCCCGCGCCAAGATCGATCGGAAGTACAGCCGCATCATGAAGGTTGCCCGCAACCAGAAGGGTGACCCCTACCGATACGGAGCGGCCGGCCCCAGCGCGTTCGACTGCTCAGGTCTGACGATGTACGTCTACAAGCAGGCGACGGGCCGGAGCCTTCAGCACTTGGCGACAGCGCAGTTCCGCGCCGGCGACCGGATCAGCCGCAAGCAGGCCAGGCCAGGTGACCTCGTCTTCATGCACGACAACGGAGACATCTACCACGTGTCGATCTACGCCGGCCACGGCGACATCATCCACGCCGGACGCACCGGAACGAACGTCCAGCGTGACCCGATCTGGTCCAGCAGCGTCTACTTCGCGCGGTTGCTGCCTAGGAAGTAGCCAGCCAACAGTCGGACAACTGCCGACGGCCCCTGTCCCCATTCGTGGGGCGGGGGCCGTCGTCGTTGGCAGGTCGGGCGTCCGCGGTGGGATCGTGGACTGGAGGATTTCCTGCACTCTGCCAGCGATTCTTGGCTCGAAAGCGCAAGGAATCCGCCAGTGCGACGTTCACCACAGGCAACAATCAGGTGGGCGCTAGTCACACTCCGACGCCGGCAGCTGGCCGCTCTGGCAGGCCTGCTGCCGGAGAGTGCTCGGCATGATCGTTGACGCCGCAAAGGCGAGTAGCCCGATGACGACCAGGGCAGCCAGCACCGTAGCGACGACGACACCTCGCGCCTCGACCACGTCGACCCCTCACTGCCTTGGGACGCCGGTGTGTCCCTTCCCAGCGATATCGGCAGGTCAGGGGCTCAGCGTGAGTCGAATCAGGGGTTGTCCTGCGCCGTCAGTGACCGGCTCCAGAGCGACTGCTCGGCGGCGAACTCGGTGAACGGCTCGCGCTCGGTGAACCCGAGCCGCTGTAACAGCGACGTGGACGCGTGATTCGCCGTCTGGGTACAGGCCACGACGAACTCGTCGGGAAGGGTGCGGGCGGCCCAGGCAAGGACAGCCAGGACTGCCTCGCTGGCGTAGCCGAACCCCCAGTGGGTGGGTTCCAGGGCGTAAGAGATCTCGAGGTCCAAGCCATCGGGGTGTATGTGCCCCGGGCGTTCGCTGTCGCGACGATCGAGTCCAACGGTGCCAACGAAGGCGCCGGATGCTTTCAGCGCCGCGACGAACGATCCTGGCGTCCGGCCAGGGGAGCCGGACGCCGCAGCCTCGACGGCGGCTTGGTCGATTGGGCCGCCCAGATATTGACGAGCCACCGGAGAGGTCAGGAGGCCGATGAACGCGTCACGGTCGCTGGGCTCCGGTGCCCGCAGCACGAGGCGGTCAGTGGCGATGGGCTGAGGCGGCCACGCCTCGATCTGCAGTTCTGCCATCGCCCTATCGAAGCAGGTGTGCGGGTGACCGAGGCGACGCTGCTCCCCCCGCAGCAGCGTCGCCTGCCCCCATGCCCCGATCGCGCCGTCAGCTGAGCGTGAGCTCAGCCGATCACGGAGCGGTCGGAGTCTGCGGGAACTGCGACGGAGTTGTCGCGGCCGTTCGATGGGGTGGTGTCATCCCAGACGTCCGTGTCGCTCTGGGCTGATTTGCGCCTGTCGGACAGTTGGCTGACTGCTCCGCTGACGGCACCGCCGACCTTGTGCTCGATGGACTTGGCCTGCGTTGACTCCTTGGCCTGCTTCAGACTCGCGAAGGCCTTGTTCCTGGCATCTTCGTTGGCCGCGAGGTACCCGATTCCGATACCGGCGCCGAGGACGATGGTGACGAGCTTCATGGGCGTTGTCCTTCCACGTCGTGAGCGATTGGGCTGTCTAAAGCCGAACGGTCGGTGTCGCCTGCCGGCACGCTTTCGCGGAAGGCGCCGGTCGCGTCACCCCGCTGTTCGATGAAACTCTTGAAGCGATCGAGGTCTCCCTCGACGCGGCTCTGGACAAAGCCGAGTTTGTCGCCAGCCTGCTCAACGACGCCGTCGGGCTGGAAGTTGAGCCACAACTTGACGTCGGTGGATTCACCGAGGGGCGCGAAGCTGACGCGTCCCTCGTGCACGGGCTCGGTGCGCGAGCGCCAGTGGATGAGGCGGTCCGGCTGCTGCTCGATGATGTCGGCGGTGAAGGCTCGCTCGACTCCGGCGATCTCAACGTCCCACTGAGTGGTGACGTGGTCCAACTGGGTCACCTTGTTGACACCCTGCATGAACTCGGGGAATGACTCGAACTGGGTCCACTGGTTGTAGACCGTCGATACCGGGCGTTCCACCCTGGTTTGGGCTTCGTGCTCCATGGTTCGCACCTCCTCGGTTGAGCCGTCCCCGGGGTATCCGGAGCGGCGAACACTCAGAGTGTTACCCGAGCGGTGGGGTGCCAAACGTGGTGAAGAGCACATCGGTGACGCCACGGGTGCGCGGCGACGTGCTGTGGTGGGCAGGGGCGGGGTCGAACCGCCGACCTTCCGCTTTTCAGGCGGACGCTCGTACCAACTGAGCTACCTGCCCCAGCTTCGCCGGATCTCACCCGGAGGGCGAGAGCAGGCAAAGCCGAGCGGTCCCGACGGGATTTGAACCCGCGACCTTCGCCTTGACAGGGCGACGAGCACTCCGAACTGCTCCACGGGACCTCGTAGTGAGGTCAGCCTCCGGCAGGAGGTTGGTACCCCCAGCGGGATTCGAACCCGCGCTACCGCCGTGAAAGGGCGGCGTCCTGGGCCGCTAGACGATGAGGGCTAGCTCCGCCGGAAGCCCGTTCAGCATAGGGGATGGTGTGGGCATGGGCCAAAGCCGGGGCGGAGGGCGTCCGGCGGTGAGCGGTCAGCCGGCGAGGGCGTCGCGCATCGCCGCGGTGAACGCCGGCGTCGATCCGCAGCACGAGCCGATGAGGTCGATCCCGAGCTCGCGCAGCCGGACGGCGTGCGCTGCGACGTCGTCGATGGATGCGTCGTAGACGAACTGGTCACCGACCAGGTGAGGCAGCCCCGCGTTCGACTGACCGACCAGCAGCAGGTCGTCGCGGCGGACGTCGACCATGGCGGCCATGATCGACTCGAGCTCGGCCAGGCCGCGGCCACAGTTGGCGCCAACGGCGTCGGCGGAGGTCTCGTCGAGCTCGGAGACCGCCTGTGCCGGCGCGACACCCATCATCGTGTGCAGATTGGTATCGAAGCTGAGCGTGGCAACGATTGGCAGATTGGGAGCGACCTTCTCGGCTGCGGCAATGGCGGCCTTGACCTCAGTGAGGTCGCTCATGGTCTCGATGAGCACGAGGTCGATGCCGCCGGCCACGAGGCCGCGGAGCTGTGCTTCGAAGAGGGCGGTGGCCTGCTCTTCGTCCATGGTGCCCATCGGGAACATCAACTCACCGGTAGGGCCGAGGTCACCGGCGACGTAGCTGCCGTGCTGCTGGGCGACCTCGTGAGCGATCGACGCAGCAGCCTCGTTGAGCTCGTGGACGCGGTCACCGAGGCCGTGCATGGTCAGGCGCGGCTCAGTGCCGCCGAACGTGTTCGTGGTGAGGACGCGCGCGCCGGCCTCGGCGTACTCGGTGTGAATCTTGCGGATGATGTCGGGGTGCTCGACGTTCCAGAGCTCACCTGATCCGCCGCCTTCGAGGCCGCGCTCCTGGAGGAGCGTTCCCATGCCGCCGTCGAACAGGACAGGGAAGTCTCCGCCGAGCAGGTCTCGTAGGCGGTTCATGGTGTTGGCTCCATGGGATGTGGGTCGATTGGGACGTGTGTGGACGCTACCGATAGAGGGTAGTGGGGCGGCGTCCTACGCTGGCAGGGTGCTACCCATCGACGCCGCGACCTTCGAGGAGCTGGTCTCCCAGGCCCTTGACGGCGTTCCGCCTGAGCTCATGGCTCTGATGCAGAACGTCGTCGTGCTGATTTCGGGTGAGCCGCCACCTGGCGAGGAGCGTGATCTGCTGGGGCTCTACGAGGGGATTCCGCTGACCGAGCGGGACGGTACCTATAGCGGCGTCCTTCCTGACCACATCACCATCTTCCGCGGCCCGACGCTGCGCATGGCCCGTGACTCGGACGAGGCGGTGCGTGAGGTGCGGATCACCGTGGTGCACGAGATCGCCCACCACTTCGGCATCGACGACGACCGGCTGCACGAGCTCGGCTACGCCTGACCCGTCAGTTGACGGTGAGCACGGCCTTGCCGTCGACCTGGCGGTCGAGCAGTGCCTGCACCAGCGGCATCGGGTCGTGCCACGATCCAGTGCGGGTGACCTGCGGGTCGAGGCGTCCTGCGGCGATGAGCGCCAGCATCCGCTCGAGCTGGGTGGTGCCGAGGCGGTGCCGGTCGACCTCGGTGAAGACCAGCAGCCCCTCGATCCGTGCGCCGGAGTGGTCGCCGAACCAGTAGGGGTCGATTGCGCCGTCCTCACCGGACGAGCGTCCGTAGGTGACCAACACCCCTTCGGGCGCCAGGATCTCGGACGCGGTGCGCAAGGAGCTGCCCCCGACCGACTCGAGGATGAGGTCGTAGCGACCGGTGGCTGCCTCGATCCCCACAACGACGTCAGAGGCGCCGAGCTGCACGAGGCCGGTGCGACGCTCGGGGCGCCCCACGACGGCGGTGACCTCTGCGCCAGCGAGGTTGGCGAGCTGGATGGCCAGGCGTCCAACGCCACCGGCGCCGCCGGTGACCAGAACCCGGGACCCGAGTAGCAGGCCACCCATCTCCAGCGCGCGCCACGCGGTGAGTCCAGCGATGGGAAGGACCGCAGCTGCGGCGTCGGAGACCCCGTCAGGGATGACCGCAAGTGCATGGGTGGGGACCGCAACGAGTTCGGCCCATCCGGCTTCGCCGACCAGGCCAACGACGCGCGCGCCGACTGGTGGGCCGGAGCCGTCTCCGGCCGGGCGCGCAACGGTGCCGACGACGTCCCAGCCGAGAACGGTCCCCGGTTCTTCGTCGGCGAGATGGCCGACCTCGCCACGGTTGAGCGAGGTAGCGGTCAGCGTGACGAGTACTTGGTTCGATGCGGGCTTTGGTTCTGCGACGTCAGCGAACTCGAGCCCTGCTCCGTTCGATCCCGTGGTGACCAGTGCCTTCAACGTCAGCCTCCGGGTGGGTGTGGCTAGAGCCGGCTACCGCAGACCGGCCATGGCGAGCGGCCGGAGCCCTTGTAGAGCTTCCAGGCTCGCTTGGTCTGCTCCCAGTAACCGTAGTCGGTGGGGATGCCCCTGCCGCCGACCGAACGCCACGTGGAGATGGAGAACTGGTAGAGGCCGTAGAAGCCGGCGGGGTTGACCGCGTTCGGGTTACCGCCCGACTCGCAGGCAGCCAGCCCGATCCAGTTAGGGCCGGTACCGACGCGCACGACTCGACGCTTGGCGTCAGCGACGACATTCGACTTGACGATGCGCTGCGAAGTCAGTTTGCCGTCCACGAAACGATTGCGGTAGATGACGTGCTTGCGGCCGTCGTGGCCTTCCTGGAAGACGCGGGACCCACCGGAGCGGACCAGCGGACTGCGGTCCTTGACCACCTTGTTCTGGATGCGCAGGTAGCGGTCAGGGAAGGCGAAACGGATTGCGTGGACGATGGCGACACTGTTCTCGCGGACCGTTGCGTCGGCAGCGAGCTGAGCGCCGAGGGGGCCGTACATGCGCGCGTCTTCGTAGGAGTAGGCCTCACGGCGCGACGTCCTGCTGCTGCCGGTAGGGAGGTTGAGCTCGTCGGTGACCTGACGAACGGTGTCGCCGACCACAGTGTGTGCGGTGCGCTCGCCGTTCTGGCGAACGTAGACGCGCTTAGCGGGAGTCCAAGAGATGGACATGCCGTCGAAGAGTGCGGCCTGGTAGCCGGGGTTGATCAGGTCGGTCGAGTCGAACGAGATCGCTTGCTCGTCGAGGAGGTCGCTCACTGTCGTAGTCGTCGTTGTGAGTGAGGTGCTCACTCCGTCAACGGTCAGCGTGACAGTGGCGGCGCCATCTGCAGCGGACGCTGGCGTGGCGGTGGTGACCAAGCCGGCGGCGATGATCGCAGCGCCGATAGCTGCTGAGCCAATGGCGCGCAGCGATACGGCACTCTGCGTCAGACGCGAGACGAACATGTAACTCCAGACCTCGTACGGACCGGGCAGAAGCGCAGCGCAACGCAGGGTTGCGCTGGGGTCTACGGGCTTCATCCCGGCTGTCAGCGCCGGCGGGGATTCCCGGCGCAGTGGTCCTTGGCGGACCGCGTCCGATCGGACGCAACGGGACAAGACACTAACCACGGCTTGGGACACCCCGCCAACCTCGACGTGGAACGTCCACAGGGCGGAAAGGGGCGAATCGGACACCCTCCTGGGACTTTGCCGGAGAACTGAGAGATGTGTCACACGTCACAAGGGGGCTGTGGACACCCGGTTCGTCGCGCTCAGTGGCCGCCGCTACACGCAGGGTGCGATTTCCACGCACTTGTCGATGCTTGCATCCGTCTATGGGCTTCGCCATGAAAGGGGGGTGACTCATACCCCTCTGAAGGAGACGCCATGAAGAAGACTCTTGCCATCGCCGGAGCTGTTGCTCTCGCTGCGTCCATTGGCCTTGCCGCGCCAGCCCATGCATCTACGAAGAGCGGCGGTGCCTGCGTGCAGGCCGGCCTCGGAACGCTGAAGGAGCTTGGCCTGTTGCAGGCTGCTGCGCAAAAGCAGATCGACTACAGCACGCTCGCCGACGCCGAGAACGGCCCGATCTTTGCTGACCTGCCCGCGGGCTCGAACCTCTCGCTGGGTCAGGTCGTCAAGCTGCACACCAAGAGCCCCGGGCTCTTCGCCTGGTGCCGCTGACCAAGCGCTGAACCGCCGGGTCCGTTCATGTCTGTCGATGTGAACGGGCTCGGCGGTTCGCTGCGATCGTCGTGTTCGTGGGCGTCCTGATTGGATACCGCCTACAGCGTTGGAAGACGTATCTGGTGCTGGAGTGCCAGTTTCGTCCTCCAGATCTGATGCCGATCGGGTCCGCGTCGGTGCTTGGCTAGGCTTGCCGTGTATGGACTGTTCCCACGGGTCGCTTCCTGCCAGGTTCTCCGTACGCCGGGCCGCTAGCTCAATTGGCAGAGCTGCGGACTTTTAAT
>JANLWJ010000308.1:0-4513 GCA_031364455.1 Actinomycetes bacterium
CACCCGAAAACTCACCCCGCCCTAACACCCAGAGACGCCACTAGCGACTGGGTGCATCACAGCCGATCTACCAACACCTGCTGTCATCGGCCGAGTCGCTGACGTCCGATTCACTTGCCGCATCGTGTACACGGTGACTTCGTGGCGGCGTGGTTGGGCGTGCCTCGCACGCCGGTTGTCTATTGCTCCAGAGTCGCGGCGTGGTCGGGAACGTAGCTGAAGTGCTCTTTGCCTGGACGGTGGTATCCGCTGGGCGGGGGCCGCTTGGGCAGCTTCACGGGGGTCGGTTCAACTTCGCCGTAGGGAAGCGTCGTCAGTAGGTGGGCGATCATGTTGATTCGCGCACGCCGCTTGTCGTCGGCCTCGACCACGTACCACGGCGCCTCGGGGATGTCCGTGTGCACGTACATTTCGTCCTTGGCGCGTGAGTAGTCCTCCCACCGCTTGATCGACTCCACATCCATGGGGGAGAGCTTCCAGCGGCGCAGTGGGTCGTGCAGCCGCGAGCGGAACCGACGCTCCTGCTCATCCAGGCTGACGCTGAACCAGTACTTACGCAGCGCGATCCCTTCTTCGACGAGCATGCGCTCGAAGATCGGAGCCTGGTGCAGGAAGCGCCGGTACTCGTCATCGGTGCAGAACTCCATGACACGCTCAACGCCAGCGCGGTTGTACCAGCTGCGGTCGAAGAGAACGATCTCGCCGGCAGCAGGAAAGTGCTCGATGTAGCGCTGGAAGTACCACTGAGTGCGCTGGCGTTCAGTAGGTGAAGGCAGCGCGATGATCCGAGCAACGCGGGGGTTCAGGTACTGGGTGATGCGCTTAATCGTCCCACCCTTGCCGGCAGCGTCGCGGCCCTCGAACACGATGACAACGCGCTGACCGGTGGAGCGCACCCACTCCTGCAGTTGGCCGAGTTCAGTCTGTAGCCGGTACAGCTCCTGCTCGTAAACCTTCTTGGGCAGTTTCGAGACGCGATCTTCAGCATCGAGCGAATCGTTGTTGCCGTTCTCATCGTGTTTGGTCATGATCCCCTCAGGCGTCGCCCATCCCTGCGCCCGGATCTGCGGCTCGAGGGTCGTCGAGCCGATAGCGGTCGAAGGCTTCCTTGACAGTCTCAAGCTTGACCTCGCCACGGCGGGCGAGTTCTTGCAGAGTCCGCACCGTAATGGCCTCGGCGTCGATACGGAAGTGGCGCCGTAGTGCTCCTCGAGTGTCGGACAAGCCGAAGCCATCAGTACCGAGGGTGACGTAGTCGCCGGGGACCCACGGACGAATCAGCTCTTGGACGGCTCGTTGGTAGTCCGAGACGGCCACGACAGGGCCGTCGACCTCTGCGAGCCGGCGCGTCACGAAGGCCATCTGCGGTTCGGATGCAGGGGAGAGGAGGTTGGCATCGTCAGCCCTCAGTCCGTCGCGGTGCAGCTCAACCCATGACGTCACGGACCAGACGTCGGCCGCGACACCCCAGTCGTCAGCAAGCAGCTGTTGCGCGCGCAGTGCAGCTGGCATGGCGGACCCGCTGGCCAGCACCTGGGCGCGGACCTCGGACTCGGTACTGGCGAGGCGGTACCGGTGGAACCCACGCAGCAGGCCATCGACGTCAAGATCATCTGGTTCTGCTGGCTGGTCGATCGGCTCGTTGTACATCGTCAGGTAGTAGAAGATGTTCTCGGAGTCCTCGCCGTACATGCGGCGGAGTCCGTCGCGGACGATGTGCCCGATCTCGAAGGCGAAAGCCGGGTCGTAGGAGACCACTGCGGGGTTGGTGGCAGCGATCAGGTGCGAGTGGCCGTCCTCGTGCTGCAGGCCCTCACCGTTCAGCGTGGTGCGTCCTGCGGTGGCACCGACGAGGAAACCGCGGGTCATCTGGTCAGCAGCTGCCCATAGCGAGTCAGCTGTTCGTTGGAATCCGAACATCGAGTAGAAGATATAGATCGGGATCATCGGCTCGTCGTGCGTGGAGTACGAGCTGCCGGCAGCGATGAAGGACGACACCGACCCCGCCTCGTTGATGCCCTGGTGCAGCAGCTGACCGTCGGTGGCCTCTTTGTACGACAGCATCAGTTCGCGGTCGACGGAGACGTACGTCTGGCCGTGTGGGTTGTAGATCTTCTGAACCGGGAACATCGCGTCCATACCGAACGTGCGTGCTTCGTCCGGGATGATCGGCACGATGCGGTGGCCGATCTCTGGGTCTTTGAGCAGGTCCTTGAGCAGTCGGACGAACGCCATCGTCGTGGCTACTTGCTGCTTGCCCGAACCGCGTTTGGCCGCGTCGTAGGAGGAGTCACCCGGAAGCACGAGCGGCCGGCTCGTGGTACGCCGTTTGGGTAGGTAGCCACCTAGCGCCTCTCGGCGTTCCTGCAGATAGCGGGTGACGTCGCTGTCCTTGTCCGGCCGGTAGTAGGGCGGCAGCTTGGCGTCGATCTGGTCGTCCTCGATCGGGATCTTCAACCGGTCGCGGAAGCCTTTGAGGTCGTCGAGGGTGAGCTTCTTCATCTGGTGCGTCGAGTTCCGCCCTTCGAAATGCGACCCGAGTGTCCAGCCCTTGATGGTCTTGGCCAGGACAACCGTCGGCTGGCCCTTGTGGTCGATGGCGGACTGGTAGGCGGCGTGCAGCTTGCGGTGGTCGTGCCCACCCCTTTGGAGCGCCCAGATCTCTTCGTCGGTCCACTCCTCGACCATCTTCTGGGTGCGGGGGTCACGACCGAAGAAGTGCTCCCGGACGAACGCACCGTTCTCGGATTTGTAGGTCTGGAAGTCGCCGTCGGGCGTTGCGTTCATGATGTTGACGAGCGCGCCGGCGGAGTCCTGGGCAAGCAGAGGGTCCCAGCTGCGGCCCCAGATCACCTTGATGACATTCCAACCAGCGCCACGGAAGAACGCCTCGAGCTCTTGGATGATCTTGCCGTTGCCGCGTACCGGACCGTCCAGGCGCTGCAGGTTGCAGTTGATGACGAAGGTCAGGTTGTCGAGCTCTTCGCGCGCCGCGAGACCGATCGAGCCGAGTGACTCGACCTCATCCATCTCTCCGTCACCGAGGAACGCCCACACATGCTGGTCGGAGGTGTCCTTGATCCCGCGATTGTGCAGGTAGCGGTTGAACTGCGCCTGGTAGATGGCGTTGATCGGTCCGAGGCCCATTGACACCGTTGGGAACTGCCAGAAGTCTGGCATCAGTCGGGGGTGCGGGTAGGACGGCAGGCCACCGCCAGGGTGCGACAGCTCCTGCCGGAAGCCGTCCATCCGATCCTCGTCGAGTCGACCCTCGAGGAACGCCCGCGCGTAGATCCCAGGTGAGGCGTGGCCCTGAATGTAGATCTGGTCGCCACCGCCGGGGTGGTCCGCACCACGGAAGAAGTGGTTGAAGCCAACCTCGTACAGCGATGCGCTCGATGCGTAGGTGGAGATGTGTCCGCCTACGCCAACTCCGGGCCGCTGGGCGCGGTGCACCATGATCGCTGCGTTCCAGCGCATGTAGGCCCGAAGTCGTCGCTCGACCCACTCGTCGCCGGGGAACCACGGCTCCTGCTCGGGGGTGATCGTGTTGATGTAGTCGGTAGTGGTCAGTGAGGGGACGCCGACGTTCCGCTGGCGTGCCCGCTGCAGCAGGCTGAGCATGAGGTACCTGGCTCGGTACGCCCCCTGGCTGTCGATCACGTCATCGAGGGAGTCGCGCCACTCCTGTGTCTCCTCGGGGTCGACGTCGACGAGCTGGGTGGGCAGGCCACCGCTGATCAGGGGTTCGCGCTCGCGTCCGGTGTTCACGCTCGTATCGCCTCACTTCGTGCGCGCTGTTCGCTTGGTTGCTCTCGTAGCCTACGCGCGGTCGAAGGTCCCTTCCGTCTGCCTCTTGGGTGGGGCACGCTGGGAGGTGTCCGGTTCGCCGGCGTTTCGCCGGCGCCTCGTCAAGGAGGTCACCATGCAGGCCAAGGTCGGAGAGACCCTCATCATGAAGTCGCACCATGTGGGAGAACCGGAACGCACCGCTGAGATCCTCGAGGTGCACGGTGATGGCGGAACTCCGCCGTTCCTGGTGCGCTTCGACGACGGCCATGAGGGGCTGGTCTTCCCGGGTGCCGACGCCGTCATCCACCACACGGACGCCGCTGGGGCCTGACGGAAGGCTCCAGCTGGCGACTCCCCTCTCCAAGATGGCCCGATGTGCTTGCGTGTGGGTCCCGGCTGTAATGGACTACTCAGGTGGGCCCTGCCATGGGTCCCCGGGAATCGGGAGGGGCGTGCGTGAGCGGGAGCGACGGGCCGGAGGGCGCGCCGAGCGGCCCAGCCGCGCGTATGGGTTTTGCGGCCGGCCAGGTAGTCCTTGAGATCGGCTTTGACGTCGACGCCGACTCGGACTTGCGGGTCGCCATCGAGGCAGCAGCCGGATCGGCGATGGTTGGGGACGACTTCGGGGATGTAGCCGACGTCGTCGTTCTCTGGTGGCGTGAGGACGATGGTGACCTTGTTGACGCTCTCGTCGACGGGCTGTCGGCGATTACCTCCGGGG
>JANLWJ010000333.1:0-1508 GCA_031364455.1 Actinomycetes bacterium
ATCACCGGCGCGACGCGAGGAATCGGGCGCGAATTCGCGTTGCGCTTCGCTCGTGATGGCGCCAACATCGTAGTGACCGGCAAGACCGCGGAGCCCAATCCCAAAGTTTCGGGTCGATCCATTCGACGGCGCGCGAAGTCGAAGAGGCCGGCGGCCGTGCGCTGCCGCTGCAATTGGACGTTCGCGACGAAAATGCGGTGGCGGCTGCAGTGAAAACGGCGGTGGAAAAATTCGGCGGTATCGACATTCTGGTCAACAACGCCAGCGCGCTCAGCATCACCGGCACCATGGCGACGCCTGCGAAGCGATATGACCTGATGAACCAGATCAATGCGCGTGGCACCTTCATCTGTTCGCAGGCCTGCGTGCCGCATCTGTCGAAGTCGGATAATCCCCACATTCTGACGCTGTCGCCCCCGCTCAACATGAACCCGAAGTGGTTCAAAGAGCACGTTGCCTATACGATGGCCAAGTACGGAATGAGCATGTGCACGCTCGGGATGTCCGCCGAATTTGCCTCTGTGGGAATTGCCGTAAATTCGTTGTGGCCGCGCACGACCATCGCAACCGCTGCAGTCGAGGTCTATTTTCCCCAGGCGCTGGCCGGGAGCCGTAAGCCCACGATCATGGCGGATGCGGCTCATGCGATCGTTGTGCGCGACAGCCGCCAGTTCACCGGCCAGTTCTTCATCGATGAAGAAGTACTGCGCGGACAGGGTGTCACGGATTTCGAGCAGTACGCGGTCACGCCGGGTGCGAAGCTTTACACTGACATCTTTCTCGATTGATCCGCTTGCGAACAAGAGTACGACTGGAGGAATCGACATGCCGCAGAAAGGCGACCTCATCGCCCCGGAAATCGCGAAGACCCTGGACGGAATGTTTCAGGAACGCGTGCGCCGCTCCGCTGCCGCGCTTGCCTACAGGAATTTCGACGAACCTGGTGCCTGGCGTGATTACACCTGGGGCGACGTCGAGAAACTGGTGGCGCGCTGGCAGGCCGGGTTCGAAGGCGCCGGACTGCAGCCGGGGGATCGAGTCGCGATCATGTTGCGCAACAGCGTCAATTGGATTGTGTTCGATCAGGCCGCAATGGGACTCGATCTGGTGACCGTGCCGCTCTACACGTCGGATCGTCCCGAGAACATCGCCTACATCATTAAGGACTCTGGCGCAAAGCTGCTGGTGTTCGAGAATCCAGATCAGTGGGATTCGTTCGCGGAAGTGCGCGATCAGCTCGCCGGACTAAAGCGCGTGCTGTGCATTAATCCGCTGTCCGGGCCGTCAACCGATCCGCGCGTAAAGAGCATAGTCGACTGGCTGCCGAAAACGGCGGGTGCCGTCAAGCACGTGAATCAGGATGGCGCAAAACTAGCCAGTATCATCTACACCTCGGGCACGACGGGAAAGCCCAAGGGCGTCATGCTGTCGCACCGGAATATGCTAGGGAACTGCTTTGCGACCCTGCAATGCCTGGCGATATATCCGGATGATCTCCTGCTGTCGTT
>JANLWJ010000356.1:0-4707 GCA_031364455.1 Actinomycetes bacterium
CCCCCCCAAATTTTAGGGGGGGTGGGGCCGCCAACACTTGACTTACGGCAAGTAAGCCGTGAGGAACTCGTCGATCCTGGCCGTCCAGTCGGCGTGCGCCTTACCACTCGACGCACGGCTTCCCCAGCCATCGGCGTATCCCCTAGCTTGAGAGCGCGAGCAGTGAAGTGAAGTGAAGTATCCGGCAGCTACCGAGATGCGCAGGCCGATAGGTTCCTTCCGTGACAGGAGAGCCCAATGAGCTTGGTCAGATCGTCGGCCCGGTGGTCAATGGCTGGTTGGCCGCTCAGTTCCCCTCCACCGAACCTATGGTCGGTGAGTACTGCCGGGTCGAGCGACTAGACCCCGAACACCACGCAGCCCCGCTCTTCGAGGCCAACAACACCGATCCAACCGGTGCCAACTGGACGTACCTGCCGTATGGGCCCTACCCAGAACTGGACGAGTACCGCGCATGGGTGGCGAGTGCCGCGGCTACCGATGACCCAATGTTCTTCGCCGTCGTCGATCACTCGACGGGACAGGCAATCGGGGTCACTAGCTTTCTTCGCATCTCCATAGACGACGGATCGATCGAGGTCGGAAACATCAACTACTCGCCCCTCTTGCAACGCACCCGGATGGGCACAGAGGCTATGTACCTGATGATGGTTCGAGCCTTCGATGACTGGGGCTATCGACGCTACGAGTGGAAATGCAACGCGCTCAACGCGCCTTCCATGGCGGCCGCTCGCCGTTTGGGCTTCACGTACGAGGGCACGCACCGAAAGGCGAAGGTAGTCAAAGGTCGCAACCGAGACACCGCGTGGTTCTCGATCACTGACGACGAATGGGGGCCCATCAAGCAGCGGTTCCTGAGATGGCTCGACCCGACCAACTTTGATGAGGCTGGTCGACAACTCACTCCTCTGGCAACGAAGACCACCGGGACTGCCCCCAGTTGAGCTGACTGCGACGCGGGCAGGCGGGAGCAGACCCTACTGAGGGAGATCCGTGCCTTCTGGCATCGGCGGGCGACCAGCTTCTAGGTCGGTCAGCAGGTCGAGGAGCCCGCTGGCTTCCCAGGTGCGGTTGCGCTCTCCCCGGGAGAGGCGGACCAGTACGCCGACCTGCTCGAGCTGCCCGAGCGCCTGGTTAACCACCGCCTTGGTTCTTTCAGTGGCGGCTACCGCGACGGGGAGCGTGATCACCGGGTGCGCTGGCAGCACGTCGATGACTCGCCAGGCCGCAGCATCGGATCGCACGTCGATCGCCGCCCGCAGTTGCTCGCGCCACCTCGCCTGAAGCTCCTCGACCGAGGCAACGTATGCCTCGGCAAGCCCAGCGGCCTGGGCGGCCGCCACGGCGAACCCGGTGACCCACCCGTCGACGTCTCCGCTGCGAAAGCGGGTGAGCCCGGTGATGTAGCGAGAACGGTTCATGGCCAGTACCACGCTGATGGGCGGCACATACGTCGGCGTCAATCCCCGGCGGCGTAGCACCACCTGGATCAGGGCTCGTCCGGTACGCCCGTTGCCGTCGAGGAACGGGTGGATGGTTTCGAACTGGGCATGGACCAGCGCGGCTTGCATCAACGGCGGCAAACCATCTTCACCGATGGCTGCGCACAGATCCGCCAGCAGTGGGCGCACATGCCCCTCAGGCGGACTAACGAAGGCAGCGCCGCACGGGTTGTAGTCGTTGCCACCGATCCAGTTCTGCTTTCTGCGGACATCCCCGGCGACCTGGAAGTTCGGAGCGCCGGCCATAAGGGCGCGGTGAATCGCGGTGATCTCGTCAGTGGTGACACCGCCGGTTGTGCCGGCTTCCTCCACTGCCAGCTCCATGGCGTCGACGTTTGCAAGGATTTCTCTGGCCGTGGGGCCAGCTTTGCCACCGGTCTCGACCCGGGCTTCGGCTCGCGCCAAGTCGCGGGCGTCGATCTGCAGACCTTCGACCTTCGACGAAGCGATGGACTCCGTCCGTAATAGCAGCCGCGCGAGGGGGGCCAGCGCGGGGCGTGCGCGGGAGTTCAGTGAGTGGATGGCCATCTCCGCGTCAGACACGGCTGCAGCGGTCTCGCTGCCCAGTGGCTCGGCGAACCCCGCAATCAGGTCGGGGATGAACGCGTCGTAGGTGCAGGCTTTGCGATACCGGGCAGGTGCATACAGCGCGGGATCGTACTGCCACGTACGACGCTCGAGGCGACCACGCATAAGCCAGACCTCCTAGCACCCTTAGTATGGGATACCAGCTAAACCATACCAAGGATACCAGGAGATGCGGTCTCCGGAGTCCGAAAGCCACTGCAGGAGCCGCCTTGGGGAGTCGAACCCCAGACCTACGCATTGCGAGGCCGCCGAGAGGGTGCCGCTCAGCAAGTGGTGCCGATTGTCAGCTCCCGTTTAGCGCCAGCGGGACTGTCCGTTCACGGTCAGTCTTCGAGCGGAGCCACCTCTACCTGCTCATCGGTCGAATCGTCGACGACGATCCGATCACCCAACGGAGTCTCCAGGGTGAGGACGGCGTAGTCCATGCAGTCTTCCTCCCCGTCACCAGAGGGTTCATCAGCCGTGGCGGTCAGACGAACCTCCTCGCTGGTCTCTTCAGCGTCGACCGACGGGTTCCTATTGCATGTGTTCACACTGACCTCAAGTCGCGTGGACTCCGAGTCGCCGTAGACGATGTCAATCGTCGGCGCGTCTGCACCACATCCCGCCACTAGGAGCACAGCCAGCAGCGCGATGCACCATCCGGCCATCGTTCGCTCGCTCAACTCGACCGGACCGAAACGCCTAGAGCCTCATCGATGTACGACGCGAGAGACCAAACGTCGCACGACGAGGGCATCGCTCGAGGTGTCCTCGAGGAACTGGCGCCAGGCGTACTCGCGTCCCTCATGGGTCACGATGAAATCGTCCAGCAACACCCAGTGGGTGGCAGGCCGAGACGGGGCCGTTGCCGCGAGAGATCCGGGCGGTCTTCGTCAGCTCACGTACGTGCCAGAAGCCCCAGCGGCTGTGCGGCGGGTCGGTCCAGTTGCTCGTCGTGAGATCGGCGGGACGGCGCATCAGGGGAAATCTACCCGCGTACGCCTAGCGCAGGAGTCGTTCAACGCCTTCGGCGTCAGGAAAGATGTGCGTGATCTCGGGCAGTCGGACGAAGGCCGAGTCGGCCGAGACCAGTGCGTCTGCCTTTGCGTGCAGGGCTGCCGCCGCGAGGACGGTGTCGAAGGCGCCGATTTCCTCAACTGACTCGAAGAGTTCCAGTCCCCGATCGAGATCGCGTCGCGTCACGGACAACAGGGGCTCGAGGAGCTCCGCGTAGGCGCGGCCCATCGCTGCGGCGTCGGCTCGTCCGCGGCGGCGGGCTCGCACGTGCACGAACTCCTGAATCACCTCGACAGTGGTGGTGGCGTCGATGGCAGCAGCCGCGATCGCCTCCATGAGCCTTCGGCACGGTTCGCGCAAGGGGTGCTCAGCGCCCTTGGCGTAGATCAGCACCGTGGTGTCGAGGACGATCACGCGCGGCGGCCGCGCAGGTCGTCGAGCTCGGCCTTCAGGTCGGCGATGCCGGGGACCACCATGTCGTCCGCGCCAAGGATGTAGACCCCCGCCGCCCGCCGCGAGCCCTCGTCAGCCACACCACGATCGATGGCCTCGCGCACAATCGTGGCGACCGACACTCCTCGCGCCCTCGCCGCGGCGGTCACGCGGCGGTGCCGGTCGTCGTCGAGCAAGATCTGGAGGCGGTGCTCGAGAGACATGCACATACAGTAGCATGTGTAGATAATCGGGGAGAGGCGAGGGTGGGGGGGGATCGGCGGCGAAGGACGAGCTCACGCACCGCGCCCAGGCCACGATCGACCTCGGTGCGATCCGCAGCAACGTCGAGGTCCTGCGCGACGCTGCGTCAGGTGCCGAACTGCTGGCAGTCGGCAAGGCCGACGCGTACGGCCAGGGGCATTCTCGACTACGTCACGATTAGCCCGGCTCGTTCACAGCTCGGTCCGACGAAGGTGTCAGCCGAGCCGCCGCAAGCCGACCGCAAGTCATTGAGTGTCAACTGCGGTGTCGTTGTCGCAGCCGCGATGCACGGTTTCCTAAGAGGAAAGTTCGCGCTCGTGGTGTTGCTCGGCGTCGGCACTTTCGTCGTCGCGTGCGATTCGAGTGCAGGGGGCGAGCCAGTCGCTGGTGCTCCGTCGGCGACGCCCTCCTCGACGTTAGGCTCCACAGACGCATCTGGCTCGATCGACATCCTCACGGACGGTTCCATCGCGATCGGCCGGTACATCATCAGGCCGCCAGGAAAGTTCGGCTGGGCAGAGTGCGCAACAGAGGTTCGCGACTGTCTACCGCCCCCGCCACATGCCAAGTCCTTACGCGTTCAGATCGATGTCCCTGCCGGGTGGGAAGCGGGGTTTGGTTCGACGGTTCTAGCCCCTGAAGGACTGTCTCGGGGTTCTACTGAGGGTCCGGATGGAGCAGGACTGATTATCGGTTGGACGAACTACGCCGCAGGACTGCACTCTGACCCGTGCCTCGAGGTCTCACACAGCACGACAGATATTCAGGTGGGGGCATCCGTCCACGACTTCGTTGAAGCTGTGCTCGCCCATCCGTCGCTCAACGTTCAGGAGCCGGTCAAAGTTGAGCTTGGCGGGTATGGCGGTCAACTCCTAGAGTTGACTGGCCCCAGTGACATATCGAAGTGTGTGGCCTGGCGCCC
>JANLWJ010000217.1:0-2488 GCA_031364455.1 Actinomycetes bacterium
GCTCGATCAGATGCTCTCTGGCCTGGGTCAGCACCTGGATGACGACGTCGTCGGGGATCAGGTCTTCCTCGATCAGCTCACGGACGAAGTCGAAGTCGGTCTGCGATGCCGACGGGAATCCGACCTCGATCTCCTTGAACCCCATGTCGACGAGCAGCTGGAACATCTTCCGCTTGCGCGCGGGGCTCATCGGGTCGATCAGCGCCTGGTTGCCGTCGCGCAGGTCAACCGAGCACCACTGGGGTGCTTCGGTGATCACGGCGCTGGGCCAGGTGCGGTCGGGCAGGTCGATCGGGGGAAAGGCCGGGTACTTGTGGATCGGCATGGTGGTCGGCTGCTGGATGCGCGGCTGGCCGACCGACGACTGACCGGTCGAGCTTTGATGCTGGTTCTGGGACATCGGAGTGGGCTCCTCGGATCTGCTGGGCGGGCCATGACCGGAGGCGCACGCAACTCCGCGGCGAGGAGACCGGTCGGGCTAGGCCTCGCCGCGGCTGCGAAGAAGCAGGCGCACGTTCAGCATCTCGGCCAGTGTACCCCAGGGCCTCCGGCGCGCATGGCTGATCCAGACGGCAGCGTCGGCTAACGTCGCCCCATGAGTGGATCCAACCCGCCGCAGACCCTGGCCGACCGCAGCGATACGGCAGCGCGGCGAACCGCCCGCGTCGTGGCAGCAGCCGTCTCCGACCCGCGCCTGATCCGGCGGGTGGCAGTGGCGGTGATCGCCGTCGTCCTGTTCATCCAGGTCTTCGAGTGGCTCTTCTTCGGTGTTCGGCACCTGCTCTTCCTGCTGCTACTGGCCTGGCTCTTCGCCATCGCGATGGAGCCGGCGGTCTCGTGGATGGCGCGACGCGGGATCAAGCGCGGGGGCGGCACTGGGATCGTCATGGTCGGGCTCTTCCTCGCGATCGTCGCCTTCTCCGCAGTCTTCGGGGCAATCTTCATCGAGCAGGTGGTCAGTCTTGTGCAGGCACTGCCCGACACGCTGACCACGCTGGTCGACTGGGTCAACCGGACGTTCAACACCAACTTTGACCCCTCCCAGCTCACCGATCTGCTGCAGATCACGCCCGAACGGGTGGCCGAGTGGGCGTCCACGATCGGCCTCGGCCTCTTTGGCTTCTTCACGTCACTGGTCGGCGTGGTCTTCGATCTCTTCACGGTGCTGCTCTTCGCGTTCTACTTCTCGGCGCAAGGCCCACAACTACGTCGCACCGTTGCTTCGTGGATGCCGGCGCAGAGCCAGCGCGTTGTCGGCCAGGTGTGGCAGATCGCGATCGAGAAGACCGGCGGCTATGTGGTCTCACGCCTTGTGCTGGCGGTGCTCGCGGCGGTCTGTACGTCGACGTTCCTTCTCATCATCGACGTCCCCTTCTGGCTCCCGCTTGGGATCTGGACCGGCGTTGTCTCGCAGTTCATCCCGACTCTTGGCACCTATCTGGGTGGCTCCCTTCCTGCCCTGATCGGGTTCAGTAGCAGCACGCTGGACGGCGTCCTCGTCGTCATCTTCGTGATCGTCTACCAACAGGTGGAGAACTACGTCTTCTCGCCGCGCATCAGCAACCGAACCATGGACATCCATCCGGCCGTCGCCTTCGGCGCCGTCATCATCGGTGGAGCGCTCGCAGGGGCGCTCGGTGCGATCATCGCGATCCCCATCGTGGCCAGCATCCAGGCCATCATCGAGACGTACGGTCGGCGCTATGAACTCATCCCGGAGATGGAGCATGACGACCACCGCGTCAAGTCGGCGTCCGAAGGTGAGCCCATCGCCGAGCCGGCGGGCACTTCGGAGTCCTAACCTCTAGTCGAACCCGAGCTTGCGCAGCTGCTTCGGGTCGCGCTGCCAGTCCTTGGCCACCTTGACGTGCAGGTCGAGGTAGACCGGCACACCGAGCAGCGCCTCGATGTCGCGTCGCGCTGTCTGGCCAACGTCACGCAGCCGAGAGCCCTTGTGGCCGATGATGATCGCCTTCTGGCTCGTCCGCTCGACGTAGAGCGTCGCGTGGATGTCGGTCAGCGGACGTTCGGCCGGGCGATCCTCGCGTGGCCCCATCTCGTCGACCATGACAGCGATCGAGTGAGGTAGTTCATCCCGAACCCCCTCCAGAGCGGCCTCCCGAATGAGCTCGGCGATCCGGACGTCCTCCGGTTCATCGGTGACTTGGTCGGCCGGGAAGAACGCCTCGCCCTCGGGCAGGAGCGCGATCAGCAGGTCGGTGAGCAGGTCGACCTGTTCACCGGTGCGCGCTGAGATCGGGATGATCTCGTCCCAGGTGAAGCCATTCTGCTCAGCGAGCGCCGCGACGGCTGCGAGGTGAACCATAAGCTGGTCGGGCGTAACAAGATCGGTCTTGGTGACGACCGCAACCTTGGGCGAACGCTTCACCGCTGCCGCCTCAGCGGTGACCCTCCGGTCGCCTGGGCCGATCGACTCGTTGGCAGGCAGCGTCACGGCGACCACGTCCACCCATGCATCGAGCGCGTC
>JANLWJ010000506.1:0-4867 GCA_031364455.1 Actinomycetes bacterium
CCCGGCCCGAACCACCGCAAATCCAGTCGTCTTGAGCCAAACCCTCGATCACGTCGTTGCCCCGCAACCCGACTACGACATCGGCATTCCCGGTGCCGGAGATCGTGTCGGCGCCGCTCGTGCCCACGATGGTTGCCTTACGTCCATGACAGGACCCAGCGGCGGCTATCGCTCCCGTCGGCGACCACGCCATGGCAGTAGACACCACTACCGCTGACATCAAGACGGACAACCCGCGCGAACAGTGGCTCGCCGCGACGATCCTCAACGAACTGACCGTTCGCAGGTGGTCTCTTGCTCGGCGTCGCAGCTGTCGGTGCCGTGGTCTCCGAACGCTTGGTCTTGACCGCCGCGTCCGGTGATTGTGTCGTCGCCCGCGTGGCCGGTGAGTACGTTGTCTCGGGTGTTCCCGATCAACGTGTCATCCCCAAACCCGCCAATAACGTTCTCCACTCCGCGCAGATGGTCGCGACCAACACGACTGGTCATCCCCGTGGACAGGTTGACTCTCAGCCCGGTGCGTCGCACCGCGTCTGGGTAGGTGACCGTGTCCCTTCCGGCCCCCCCTACTACCGCATCATCTGCGACGAACCGACGTTTGTAGACGAAGTCTCCCGGCTCGAGTAAGTCTGCGCCATCACCGCCCACCAGCCGATCACTTTGCTTGCCTCCCTGAAGATAATCTCTTCCGGCACCACCGATGAAGACGTCATGGCCAGACGGACCGTTATCGATACCTAGGTAGTCGTTGCCCCCCCGACCGCGCAACACATCCGCCCCGTTACCACCTCGGTAGATGTCCTTATGCATGGTTCCGACCATCAGGTCGGCGCCGGGACCACCCGACGAGATCCCAATTGCTCCTCGGATCTCGTCCTTACCTTTACCGCCCAAGACATTGACACCCAACCGCATGGTGTCGTCACCGGCACCGCCGAAAACCTCACCCTCGGCAGAGTTCACCGTCACCCGATCAGTGCCGCCGAGAGCGCGGACGACATCGGTCTCCGCACCAGCCGTGATGACATCGGCATGCTCGCTGCCAATGACGGAGTAGAAACCGTCGATGGTGTCGGTGCCGTCTCCGGTGACCGTGGCGACACCCAAATTGATGCGGATACCTTGCGGTGCCTCCGCGTACACAACGATGTCCTCATGCTTGTCAACACCACCTGTCTCGGCCGGATCGTTGCCGCCATGTAACACGTCATCGCCTGCCCCGCCCATAATCGAGTCACCCTCAAGGCCGTGGTAAAAGCCATCCCCGCCACCCCAAACCTCGTCCGCACCATCCCCGGCATTGATCGTGTCCACACCTGGACCGCCGCATATGACATCGTCACCGGCCAAACCATCAATGGTGTCGTGATCACCAAGCCCAACGATCACGTCCGCACCAGAGGTACCAGTCAACGTGTCCGGGCCAGACGTTCCCACGACCGTGGCTGGCTGACCGCCACACGTACTAGCCCCGGCCAATGCAGAGGCTGGAACAAGCACCATGCCGATCAACATCACCGATGGGAGCAAGTACGTTAGGACCGGTCGAAGTGTGGGTTGCAATGTCTCTCCCGAGGTCGGATTGAGTCGCTGAGCCATGGTTCACAGAAGATGGCGAACCAGCAGAATCGTCACACTACATCCCCGGAGGTAGGGATCTGTCTGCCTCTTTTTGTGTCTAAGCGGTCGACAGCCGTGCCAAGGCAGGAGATGGTGCCCGATGCTGAAGTCAGGGGCGGGGCTGCTGCCAGGCCAACGCAAGATCCTTGTTACCGATTTGGGGTTGGTGCATGGACGATCTGGGCAAGACTCGCCCCCCAGTGCCGCGGGTGCGGCCTCAGATCCCCACGCCTAATGCGCCAGGTGGCGTCATAGGTGATGTGGCTGCGTCACTTCTCGCAGGACGTCTCGATCTCGGCGTCACAGGTGTCGGTGCCCTGTTCGCCGAACGCCTTGTCGGTGCGACCCCTGCCGACGATGTGATCGCTGCCGCCGTTGCCCGTGAGGACGTTGCGCTTTTCGTCGCCAAAGAGCTCGTCACCCCGGTGCCCGCCGACGGCGTTCTCGATCCCAACCAGAGTGTCGTGCCCAACCCGGGTCGCTAAACCAGCGCGGAGATCGACGCTCACACCGTTGGCCCGGTACGTGCGCAGGTAGGTCACGGTGTCGCTCCCGCCGCCACCTCGCACCACGTCGTCCGCAACGCTCTGCCTGCGCCCCAACGGGGGGACCTCGTCCCCAGGGTCGAGGGTGTCGTCGCCGGGGCCCCCGAGCATGACGTCCCGGTCCGAGCCGCCGCGCAAAACATCAGGCCCGGTGCCACCGACCAAGCGGTTATCCCCCGCGTTTCTCTGGAAATAGCTTTCCAGCAAAACGTCGGGGCCGCTCCGCCCGCGCAGCACGTCGTCCCCTGACCCGCCGTAAAGCTCGTCGCGGTGGGGGCGGCCGAGAAGGAGATCGTCGCCTTCGTCACCGAACACGTCCGCTCGCGCATTGATAATGGTGTCGTCGCCGGCATTCCCGTGGACGAACTTGCCGAGCCGAATGAGGTCGTCGCCCGCCCCGCCGAAGACCTCCCCCTCGTTGGAGTCGATCCTCATCGAGTCGGCGCCGCCACGCCCCTTGACCACGTCAGTCTCCGCACCGGCGGTGATTGTGTCGGCGTGCTCGCTACCAAAGACGGAGTAGAAACCGTCGATGGTGTCAGTCCCCTGACCAGTGACCATCGGCTCGTCGAGGTCGATGTGGATGCCGCGGGCCGCGTTGTCGTAAACGACGACGTCCTCGTTGGCCTGGACACCACCGCTCTCGTCGGGGGCGAGGCCGCCGTGCAGCTCATCGTCGCCGGGTCCGCCCTCAACAAAGTCGCCCTCGATGTAGACGGCCCTGCCGTCAGCACCGCCGTACACCGTATCGTCGCCAGCTCCGGCGTCGATAGTGTCCACACCCCGCCCACCGCAGATCAGGTCATTACCGGCGAGCCCCGTGATGGTGTCCTTTGCGCCGAGCCCGACGATGACATCGGCAGCGGGCGTACCGACCAGAGTGTCCGCGTCGACTGTGCCGATGATCGTCGCTGGCTCCCCGTCACAGGTAGCCGTGACACCCGCAGTGGCGGGACCGCCGGCTACCAGGACCAGTCCGGGCACACACAAAGCGGTCGCTGCCGCAATCATCCATGCTCGGCGCATAGCCACCCCTTGGCCTCGGTACGCCGACCCTACCCACCGGCTCAAGTCAGTTCAGGGGTGCTGGCCAGGAACTACCGTTTTGGCGACGCCGGCGCCTCCTACCAGCCCCTGGAACCGTTGCGGGCCGTGTGGGCCAGCCGAGCGAAGGGGTCAGACGGACGATTGAACGCAAGAGGAAGTAGCCAGGACACGCTCCTGCGGGGGGCGGACGTTTCGGGTCCTTATCAAACAACCCATGATCCGCGAAGGGGGTTGATTGATAAGGCTGTGAAACGTCCGCGGGCGCGTCGAGCTGCTAGCAGCTGCACAATCGGAAGAGGACCGATTCAGGGCAAGCTACGCAATGGCGATCAGCAATGTGGAGACAGAGCGCATCGCGTTCCACCATGCTCAGCGTCTGGTCGGCTGGCTTAGCTCGGACACATCACGTCGCTTCAAGGCCAAGGCTCTGCCACCAGGCTGAAGACTAAGGACCTGGTGCGCCCCAACGGCGAGGGCGTTGAGATCGAGCACATTCTGAAGCGTTCCGCTACGAAGTGGTGCCACCAGCCCCCGAGCGCGAACTAGACCATTGGAAGCTGGAGAAGCACAGGGTCGTGCGTGACGGGGTACTCATCGAGGAAGGGGCCGTCATGGTGCCGGTGTTCAAGGACACTCAGATCGCTGAGCCACCTAAGCCTGATGGCACGCGGTACATCGACGGGGTGCCTGTCTTCGTTGATCCGGTCTCGCCAGATGCCGCATGATCTCGTTCGAACGGGCGAGACGTTGTGGGAGCCTGGAACCGGGGCTCATCTGGTCGCGTCCCAGCCATAGCGACGTTTGGAGGTCTACCGTGCGACGGCTTTCGGTTCTTGGTGTCTGCGTTGCATTTCTGCTGGCTGGGTGCACCGACTCAGGTGGTGCAGAGGACGTGGCAGCGACACCGCAGCCATCGCAGACGGTGGAGCAGACGGCTCAACGCCAAGAATATGAGCGCATCACCTGGGTGAGAGCACATCCATTCCCACATCCTGCGCCGTTGAGTGAACCGCTGTTCGTTGGGCCACATCGGGTCGTAGCGACAGAGCTGGACTGCAAGCGTCAGGCTGCGGCCATCCCCGGTGCTTCGCCGCAGACCCTGCGCGAATGGGCACTTGCAGCGACCGGGAAGCCGCGAACGAACAGCACGGCGGTGGTCGTGCGAATGGCACCGTCGTCAGCGACGATCCTCGTCCTTAGCCGCAAGGATGATCTGCAGTCGATCTGGGACCTGAGCCGTGTTCGACTGTCCCGTCAGTGGCTGCCCGATTCGATGACTTACTGCGTGCAAAGCAAGTAAGGCTGTCAGTGGTGACGGCTACCGTCGGACTGCCTCTTGAATCGGTCATTCAGGTGACGGGTAGCTCGGCAGCAGGCAGCTTGCTGCCGAGCTAGTGCCCACAGATCAGCGCGTGACACCGGAAGTTTTCCCAATTGACTAGTAGCATCACCGAGCCATGGCAACGCGAAAGAGCAAGCTCGACTCGCGTGATTACAATTTAGTTCGCCTGTACCTGCAAGACCTTCGGGATATCGAAGAAGTACTCCGTGCGGTGAGTCTCGAAAAGGTCCCCTTGAAGGTGTCCGGACCTGAGTACGAGGCTGCGAGCGTTGATGAGCTTCGTGACGAAGAGGGCGAGGGACCCTTCAACGAG
>JANLWJ010000508.1:0-4206 GCA_031364455.1 Actinomycetes bacterium
CATCTCGATCTTGGCCATCTCGGGGCCCCGTGCCTTCTTGAGTCGGAAGTATCCGACAGCGCCCAAGATTATGGCGACGAGCAGGTAGAACCCCGCAACGATGAGGAAGGACGCCCAGGTGGGCAGGTCGGCCACCTCGACCAGGACGTAGACAACGGCCCAGGTGACGAGGAGCCACACCATGGCGAGCAGGACACCGGCGACGACGAAGAGCACGGCTCCAGCGGCTCCGGCTCTCGCCGACTCACGCATCTCAGCCTTGGCCAGCGCGATCTCACCGCGGACCAGGGCACTCAGTTCGGCGGTGATGCCCGCCACCAAGGTGCCCAGGCTTGGGCGGTCGTCGGTCATTGCTCCTCCTCGCGGGTGCGCCGGGGTTCCGGCGTCCGCACCGATCTTGTCAGGTCAAAGGCCAGCTGGTCATGTCCCAGGGTCAGGTGGTGTCTGATGCCTCGGCTCGTCGGTAGGCCCTGTCCCGGCTCCTGAGGATGATGGAAGCCAGGAACGCGGCAACGAGGGAGCCGAACAAGACCCCGGCCTTGGAGATGTCGAGCTGCTCCGAAGGGTCGTCGAAGGCGAGGTCGGCGATGAGCAGACTGACCGTGAAACCCACGCCGGAGACCAGGCTCAGGCCCACCATGTCGAACCAGTTCAAGGACGGGTCGAGCTCGGCCTTGGTGAACCTCGCTGTCAGGTAGGCACCGCCGAAGACCCCGATCAGCTTGCCGATGACGAGCCCGCCCATGATCGCGTAGAGCAACGGCTCCTTCGACCAGTTGTCCAGGTCACCGATGTCCATGTAGACGCCTGCAGACAGGAACGCGAAGACCGGCACGGCGATACCCGCGGAGAGGGGCCGAATGCGGTGCTCGAGCCGCTCGGCCGGTGAGTGGTCCTCGTCAGCGTCGGGCCTCACTCTGGTCAGCAGGCCCATCGCGATGCCGGCGACAGTTGCGTGGATACCGGAGTCGTGCACGAGGGTCCAGATCACCAGCGCCAGCGGGATGTATATCCAACGAGTGGTGACGCGCCGACGCTGCAACAGGTAGTAGCCGATGAGCAGTGCGACGGCGATGAGCAGCGGCAGCAGCCTGAGGTAGTCGGTGAAGAAGATGGCGATGACAGTGATGGCGCCCAGATCGTCAACGACGGCGAGCGTCAGAAGGAACGCGCGTAATGCCGGCGGCAGGTGGGAACCGACGACTGCGAGAACTGCGAGCGCGAAGGCGATGTCGGTGGCCATCGGGATCGCCCACCCGGCACGCGCGGTGGGGTCGCCGGCAGCGATGAGCAGGAAGACGAGCGCAGGGAGCACCATGCCGCAAATGGCCGCGACGACCGGTAGTACCGCCTGGGACCGTTCGCGCAGTGTCCCGACAACCAGCTCGCGCTTGAGCTCGAGTCCGGCGACGAAGAAGAAGATGGCGAGCAGGCCGTCGGCCGCCCATGACTCCAACGACAGGTCGAGGTGAAGGGCAGCCGGCCCGATGACGAAGTCTTTGAGGTTCTCGTAGGCCTCCCGCCAGGCAGAGTTGGCGATGATGAGACCGGCTACCGCGGCGATCAGCAGCAGCGCACCGCCGACGGTCTCTTGACGCAGGGCATCGGCCAGGAAGGTGCGTTCACCGAGCGGGAGGCGTCCGAAGAGGACGCGACGCGTTGGTGGTGTGGAAGGGGCGGACACCAGAACCTCCGAAGCGCGGTTGGACCGGATCGGTGAGACTCCGATCACAGTCGCCGACCAGACTTCCCGGCACGCCTCGCGCAGTCTATCGGCCCCCTTTTGGAAGACGACCGAGGCGCTCTGGCGACGGTTTCGTCTTCAAAAGCCGGAGTTGTTTCGGCCGGAGTGGTTGGAAAGCTCACTCTCGATCAGTCGCCGTAGGCTCCAGGAGTGCGCCGCCCATTGGTTGTAATCCTCGGCTCGCTAGTGCTGGTGGTTGCTTTGGCCGCCTTGGCATGGGGCTATTCGGCCAAGGTGTGGCTCATGGACGACTTCCGCGACGGGTGCTCGGTCGGCGATGACATCGGCGAGGCCCGCAGGACGGATCGAGCGCAGCAGAACCTGTGCGTTGAAGCGATCGAGGAGATTTATGGAACGGACGCCGCAGAAACCGACAGCGCCAGGGTCTTCTGGTCGGGCTGTGCTCGTGGCGCCGCCGGGGCCGAGAACGACTGGTGGTTTGCCGCTGACTACTTCGACGACTGAGTCGGTTTTCAATCGCAGAAGGCCTTCTCGGCCTTTGGGTCGAAGACGCGGCTGTCCCCCAAGGGGCGCAGATCCACCCTGTGACCGCCTTCGTCCACGAAGACAAGGTGCTGGTCACTAGCCGATACAAGCTCACCCACGCCGGTCCAGTTCTCGGGGGCACCGCCACCCCAGCCGAACTGGTCGTTTCGATCGACGCCCCAGGTCTCCCCATCAATGACGACGGGATCGAACCAGCAGTGCCCAACCGTCAGCTTGAACGCTCTGGATGCACCGGGGCTACTGACCTCGCCGGATGCCTGGGGGCTACTTACCTCGGGCGCTGTATCGGTGCCGCTACAGGCAGCAAGCGCCAGGAGCGCGCAGCCAGCTACCGATGCGATCCAGCGTGGTCGGTACGTCATGCTCGGTCAGACGCAGCCTTGGCCTCTGTTGTTCCCTGGTTCACGCTACTGCTCGTCGCTGGTGCCCTGGTCCATCTCATGTGCGACTAGACGCATCACCGTCGGGTCAGCCAACGTCGTCACGTCACCCATGTCGCGGTGCTCGGCGACGTCGCGCAGCAGGCGGCGCATGATCTTGCCCGAGCGGGTCTTGGGCAGCTCGGGCACCACCATGATCTGACGCGGCTTGGCGATCGGTCCGATCTCGTGGGCGACGTGCTGCCGCAGCTCCTGCACCAAGACGTCGCCATGCGCCTTGTCGTCGGCGACGTGTCCGCGCACGATGACGAACGCGACGATGCCCTGCCCGGTGGTGGCATCCGTTGCCCCGACCACCGCTGCCTCAGCGACTGACGGGTGTGACACCAGCGCCGACTCGACCTCGGTCGTGGAGATGCGGTGGCCCGACACGTTCATCACGTCGTCCACCCGGCCGAGCAGCCAGAGGTCGCCGTCCTCGTCCTTCTTCGCACCGTCGCCGGCGAAGTACATGCCGTCGTAGCGCGCCCAGTAGGTGTCCTTGTAGCGCTGTGGGTCTCCCCAAATCCCGCGGAGCATGCTCGGCCACGGTTCGGTGAGCACGAGGTAGCCACCCGCACCGTCGGGCACCGGGTGCGCGTGATCGTCCACAACCTCAGCGCCGATACCGGGCAGCGGACGCATCGCGGACCCCGGCTTGGTGGCAGTGACGCCTGGCAGCGGGCTGATCATGATCGCGCCCGTCTCGGTCTGCCACCAGGTGTCGGCGATCGGGCAGTGGTTGCCACCGATGTGTTCGCGGTACCACATCCACGCCTCGGGGTTGATCGGCTCACCCACCGACCCGAGCATGCGCAGCGAGCTCATGTCGAACTGCGCCGGTACATCGTCACCCCACTTCATGAACGTACGAATGGCGGTCGGCGCGGTGTAGAGAGTCGTGACGCGGTACTTCTCGACGATCTCCCACCAGCGGCCTTGGTGCGGAGTGTCGGGTGTTCCCTCGTACATCACCTGCGTAGCGCCGTTGGCAAGTGGCCCGTAGACGATGTAGGAGTGACCGGTCACCCAACCGACGTCGGCGGTACACCAGAAGACGTCCGACTCGGGCTTGAGGTCGAAGACGTTGTAGTGCGTGTAGGCGGCCTGCGTCAGGTAACCGCCTGTGGTGTGCAGGATTCCCTTGGGTTTCCCCGTGGTTCCTGACGTGTAGAGGATGAAGAGGGGATGCTCGCTGTCGAAGGCCTGCGCTTCGTGCGTCGTCGGCTGCTTGCCAACGATGTCGTGCCACCACACGTCGCGTGCTTCGTTCCACGCGACGTCCTGCTCGGTACGCCGCACGACGAGCACCTTCTCGATGGTCGGTGACGCATCCGCCGCTTCATCGACCGCAGGCTTTAGCGCCATCGGCTTTCCGCGTCGGTAGCCGCCATCGGAGGTGATGACGAGCTTGGCCGCGGCGTCCTCGATGCGGCTGCGCAGCGCTTCTGCAGAGAAGCCGCCGAACACCACCGAGTGCGGCGCGCCGATGCGCGCGCAGGCGAGCATCGCGATCGCGGCCTCGGGGATCATCGG
>JANLWJ010000521.1:0-3240 GCA_031364455.1 Actinomycetes bacterium
GTAAAGGACCGGTCGATCCCTCCGTTCTACCTGATCGCCGTCGGTGTGGTGCTTCTGATCAGCCTTGCGATGATTCGTGTCTTCAGTGGTGGACGTCTCGCGTTTGTCCCGTACCGCGACCTCTTTTTCATGGGAGCTGCGTTCCTGCTCCTGGAAACGCGCAGCGTCACGACGTTCGCGCTGCTCTTCGGAACGACCTGGCTGGTGAATGCCATCGTCTTCGCGGGGATCCTGCTGACCGTCCTCTTGGCAGTGGAGATCACCGCCAGGATCCGAACACCGCGGCTGCCCCTCGTCTACGCACTGCTCGGGGTCTCGTTGCTCATCGCGTACCTAGTTCCGAACGAGTGGATCCTCGGGCTACCCGTAGTTCCCCGCGCCATCGTGGCGTGCGCGCTGGCCTTTGCACCTATCTTCTGGGCGAACATCGCCTTCGCAAAGCGCTTTGCGGCTAGCAGCTCGTCCACCGATGCCTTCGCCATCAACATCCTCGGCGCAATGGTCGGCGGATGTATGGAGTACCTGGCCCTGATCACCGGGTATCGCTCACTGCTCATCATCGTGGGGCTGCTCTACCTCGCTGCCTTCCTGCTACGCCCCGGTGAACGCAAGACCTCGCCACAGATACCGGCTACCGCGGCGTAACCAGGCCCTGCAACTGCTCCACCTGACGCCCCCACGACCACTCGTCCTGTACCCACGACCTGCCGCGCTTGCCAGCAGCTGCCCGCAGCTCGGCGTCGCCGAGAAGCTCGACCAGCCGCTCCACCAGCTCCGCCGGCGCCCCGACGCCAGCCGGTACCACCCAGCCGGTCTCCCCCGATAGCACCGCGTCCGGTGCGCCCCCGGAGTCGCCAGCCAACACCGGCAGACCGGTCGCGGACGCCTCCAGGTAGACGATCCCAAGGCCCTCGACATCGAGCCCGCGGCGCCGCGTTCGACACGGCATGGCAAAAACGTCGCCCGCGGCATAGTGGGCCGGCAGCTCTGGCCACGGCACCGACGCGGTGAAGACGATGTCCTCACTCCACGTCGACTCCAGCGCCAGTTTCTGCAACTGTGCGCGGTAGGGCCCACCCCCCACCACCAGCAGTGCCGCTTCGGGGACCCGGCGCTTGAGCGCCGGAAACGCCTCGATCAAGGTGTCCTGCCCCTTGCGGCGCATCAATCGCGACACACAGACCACCACCGGACGATCACCGAGCCCGTATCTCTGCCGCACCTGCGTGCCGTCGGCATCAGGAGTGAAGACGTCGGCGTCGACACCGGGGGTCAGCCGAACCATCCGCCCGGTAGCGGCAGGTGACAGCGCCGAAGCAATCCGGCTACGGGTGTACTCCCCCAGGTAGGTGACGACATCGACGCCGTCACCGATCCGCCGCAGCACCTGCCTTGGGCCGGGCAGCTGCGCCCATCCTGCTTCGTGGCCGTGCGTCAGGGCGACCAGGCGGGACGCGCCGGCATCACGCAGTGACGGCCCGAGAAGCGCCAGCGGAGCCGCTGCACCGAAGAGCACCGCGCCGCAGCCACGCGACCGCACCAAGTCCTGCGCCCGTCGGCGAACCGCCGGAGTGGGCAGCAGCATCGAGGTATCTTCACGCACCACCTCGAACGGCTGCTCTCGGTCGAACGCCTCCCACCCGTTCCACCTCGAGGTGTAGACGACGACGTCGGCGGGGTCGAGCCGGCGAACCAGCTCGTGGACGAACGTCTGGATGCCGCCGGGCCTTGGGGGGAAGTCGTTGGTGACAACCAGCAGCCGCGCCATCTCAGCCCTCCTCAAGAACGCGATCGGGCGACAACGGCAGTGGCACCGTGACGCCCTCATGCGTCAGCGCCCAGGCGCGCGCCGCAGCCAAGCGGGACGCAGCCGTCGGGTGCGTGCCGAACCACCAAGAGATCGCTCGGTTCGGCGTGACGTCGGACTTGGACACGGTTGCTAGCCGCCGCTGCATTTCAGCAAACGTCTGCGGGTCCTCGGTCAGATCGAGCGCGTGCCGGTCAGCCCGCGCCTCGAGCTCACGACTCACGGCACTCTGTACCGGCGTTGAGACAAACGACACGACGGCAACGAATGCCAGCAGGAAGGCCACGGATCGGCCGTCACCAACGCCGGAGATCCCCAACCATCGTTCGAGCGGCAGCCAGCCTGCGACCAAGTAGAGCAGGACCACGACGGCCATCGCCCCCAGCGCCCCGAGTGCGGTGCCGGTCACGACGTCGCGGTCGGCAGCGTGGCCCAGCTCGTGCGCGACGACCGCCTCCACCTCGGCGTCCGGGGCCTGTTCCAGAAGGGTGTCGTAGACGACAATCCGTCGGCTGCTGCCGAACCCCGAGACGTACGCGTTGAGCGTCGACGTTCGGCGGCTCGCATCGGCAACGAGCACGTCGTCGACCGCGACGCCATCGTCGGCGGCGAGCGCCAGCAGGCTGGTGCGCAGCTCGCCGTCCGGCATCGGTGTGAAGCGGTTGAAGATCGGCTCGACGACCAGCGGGTAGGCGAACGAGACCGTCACCACCAGCAGCGCAGCCCCAAGGCCTCCCGCGACCCACCACCAGTCGGGCCAGCGCCTGGCCAGGCCGATCAGCACCGTGAGGGCGACCAGGGTGAGCGCAGCGTTCACCCCAAATCCCTTGGCGACGTCCACCAGCCACGACGGCCAGGTGCGCGTCGAGAGCCCGTTGCTCTGCCGCACCGACTCCGACCAGGCCGAAATCGGCAGCGTCGCAATCCGAACGATGAGCAGCAGTACCAGCCCGCCGAGCGCCGCCTGCCAGAACCAGCCACCCCCGAACGGGCGGGCCACCGCACCGGCGATCCGCGATCCCAACGGCGTCAGACCGAGCACCAGGGTGAGGGCCAGGCTCACCCCCATCGAGGTGAGCCCCGGCACCACCAGCAGCTTGGCCAGCCGGTCTCCGATGGCGATCTCGGCCGCACTGAAGTCGACCGTCGCATCGGGGGTGATGGAGCCGGTGGCGGCGCGCGCACTTCCCCATGGGACGAGCAGGGCTGCGGCCCCCACCAGCACGACGATGACGGCGACGAGCGTCCAGAGCGCTGCAGCGCGAGGCGTCATGCGTTCGCCGTCAACCACGACCGCCACTGGGAACGGAGGTTGTCGTACGTCGTTGCCAGCACCTTCTTAGCCGCGGCGTCGAGGCGCTCCTCCGTCGACCCGTCACCTCGCGACACTGCGACGTAGAACGGCACCAACGCATCCTCGCCGTACTCATCGA
>JANLWJ010000546.1:0-1815 GCA_031364455.1 Actinomycetes bacterium
CGGTGCTGCTCGTCTTCATGGCCTACTACCTGATCTTGACCGTTCGCTCGTCTCGGGAGGCACGATGACGACCATCGGTGTTGACGCCCCAGGCTCGGTGAATGCCTGGGACGAAGAGGGCCGGTATGTCCCGCCCCCAGCGGCGGTCAAGCCGTCGAAGCGGGGCTTCGTCCCGCCGTGGCGCAACCCGTGGCGTCGCCCCTACGTGCTCGCCACTATCACCTGGCTCTACATCTTGTGGAGTCTGGTGCCGGTCCTGATTGCCATCCAGTTCTCGTTCAACGACTCACGGTCACGCAGCTCATGGAACGGCTTCACCACTGAGTGGTACTGCTGTGGCACCGAGGGGTCAATTGCAGAAGGGGCGTCGGTCTTCGGCGCCGGCGCCTACGGTGCGCTGCTGACCGCGTTGCAGAACAGCTTGACGCTGGGGGTGGTCACCACCCTGATCTCCGTACCCATCGGTACCGCGCTTGCGCTCGGACTCACCCGCTGGCGCTCACGCACCAGCAGTGCCGCCAATGCCGTCTCGCTCTTCCCACTGGTCACCCCCGAGCTGGTCCTTGGTTCGGCCCTGTACCTGGTGATCACCACCCTCTACACACAGATCGGGCTGGGACGCAACGCGCTGATCCTGGGCCACGTCACATTCTCGATCTCCTTCATCCTGGTGATCGTCCGTGGGCGTCTGGTGAGCATCGGTACCGAGTTCGAGACTGCGGCCCAAGACCTCGGCGCAACGCGCATGCAGGCCATCCGAACGGTGCTGCTGCCCATGCTCATCCCAGCGATCTTCGCGGCGAGCATGATCACCTTCGCTGCGTCCCTCGACGACTTCGTCGTCAGCAACTTCCTCTATGGCGATGCCAGCCAGATCACCGTTCCGGTCCTGCTGTACAGCTCCGTCAAGGCGGCCCCGTCGCCAGCGCTCAACGCGCTTGCAACCATTCTGCTGATCGGCACCATGACGGCATTGCTACTCACCTACCTAGTGCTACGCCTCCGGCGTCGAGGGGAAGGTGGCTCGGCGCTCGACGACCTGGCTGGCGTCGAGATGTAGGTGTCGTCCCGACAGACGCTAGGAAGCAGCTGGTTGGCTGACGGCGTCGTCGCTCCAAGCCAAGTCACCGGAGGTCTCGAGCACGCGCAGCGAGTCCGACGGCATCCGCACCCGGCAGGCGTCTCCGGATGACCAAGGCTCCTCGTTGACCGCGTTGGTCACCAACGACTGCACGACCGAGCCCTGCGGCAGGCGGACGAACACCTGCGACGTGGAACCGAGGTAGACCACTCGCTCAACCATGCCAGGAATCCGGTTGTCGCCAGTGAGATCGCTCTCTTCGAGGTGCACGCTCTCCGGACGGATGACCGCACGACCCGAACCCGGTGTGTAGCCCTGCGGAATCTGCGCATCGAGCGTGAAGTCGCCGAGCTTGACCGGCCCAACGCCTCCGGTGGTACTCACCTCGACGTCCATCAGGTTAGCCACGCCAAGGAAGTCGGCGACGAACTCGCTCTTTGGATACTGGTAGATGTCACGGGGCTCACCGATCTGCATGATCTTGCCCTTGCTCATGACCGCCAGGCGATCCGACATCTCCAGCGCCTCCTCCTGGTCGTGTGTCACGAACACGAAGGTGATGCCAACCCGACGCTGCAGCTCGGTGAGCTGCGCGCGCAGTGAGTGGCGCAGCTTGGCGTCCAGGGCGCCAAGCGGCTCGTCGAGCAGCAGCACCGATGGCTCGAGAACCAGTGCGCGAGCCAGTGCGATGCGTTGCTGCTGCCCACCAGAGAGCTGGTTGGGTCGCCGCTTGG
>JANLWJ010000560.1:0-14825 GCA_031364455.1 Actinomycetes bacterium
CTGCCGCCCTCAAAGCCAACCTCCCTGACCTGCCCAGGGGCTCAGACCTCATCGTCAACACCGACGAGTTCACCAAGCGAAATCTGGCGCGCGTCGGCTACATCGAGAACCCCATCGAAACTGGCGTTCTCGATGCCTACCAGGTGCATGCCATCCCGCTCACGTCGATGACGGTCGAGGCCCTCACAGACGTCGCCGTGACCCGCAAGGACGCCGAGCGGGCCAAGAACATGTTCGCCCTCGGACTGCTGTGTTGGCTCTACCACCGTCCCACCGAGGGGACCATCGACTTCCTCCAGAAGAAGTTCGCAACCCAGCCTGAGCTGCTGCGTGCCAACACGATCGCCTTCGAGGCCGGCTGGAGCTTCGGCGAGACCACCGAGGACTTCTCGGTCTCCTACGAGATCAAGCCGGCACCGGTACGCCCCGGCCGCTACCGAAACATCAGCGGCAGCCTCGCCATGGCGTACGGGCTACTCGCCGCCTCCTGGCGTTCTTCGCTGCCGCTGTTTCTCGGCTCTTACCCGATCACTCCGGCGTCGGACATCCTGCACGAACTCAGCAAGCACAAGCGGTTCGGTGTGCGGACCTTCCAGGCCGAAGACGAGATCGCCGGTGTCGGTGCGGCTCTGGGCGCGGCCTTCGGCGGACACCTCGGTGTGACCACAACCTCCGGTCCCGGTCTGGCACTCAAGGCAGAAACGATCGGCCTGGCTGTCTCGCTGGAACTGCCGCTGGTCGTCTGTGACATCCAGCGTGGCGGCCCATCCACCGGGTTGCCCACTAAGACCGAGCAGTCCGACCTACTGCAGGCTCTCTACGGCCGCAACGGTGAGGCACCGGTGCCTATCGTGGCCCCACGCTCCCCCAGCGACTGCTTCAACGCTGCGGTTGAGGCTGCACGCATTGCCGTCATCTACCGCACGCCCGTGATCGTGCTGTCGGACGGCTACCTTGCCAACGGTTCCGAGCCGTGGCGGCTCCCCGACCTCGACGAACTGCCACCGATCGACCCTGCCTTCGCAACCAGCCTCAACCACGTGGCTGCCGATGGCACTGAGGAGTTCTGGCCCTACCTGCGTGATCCCCAGACACTTGCCCGCGCCTGGGCTGTCCCCGGCATACCCGGTCTCGAACATCGCATCGGTGGACTCGAGAAGCAGGACGGGAGCGGCAACATCTCCTACGACCCGGCCAACCACGACTTGATGGTGCGGACCCGCCAGGCCAAGGTCGACCGTATCGCCGCGTCGATTCCGGCCCTCGACGTCGACGACCCAGATGGTGACGCCGACATCCTGGTGCTCGGCTGGGGGTCCACCTACGGGCCGATCGGCGCAGCAGTGCGGCGCTGCCGTGACGCCGGACTTCACGTGGCACAAGCCCACTTCCGGCACCTCAACCCGCTTCCGGAGAACACCGAGCAGGTGCTGAAGGGCTACCGCAAGGTGCTGCTGCCCGAGATGAACCTGGGACAACTCGCTCTCCTGCTTCGGGGACGCTTTCTCGTCGACGTCGAGTCGTACACCCAGGTGCGGGGGATGCCGTTCAAGGCGGCCGAGCTCGCATCAGTCATCCAGGAGGCGGCCACCGATGAATAGCCCAGCGCCCGGCTTCGGCCTCATCGCCGCAGCAGCCGGCAAGGACTCGCATGTCGACCCCCTCGCCGGCATCCCGACGGTGGACGAACCGCTGACCCCCAGAGACTTCAAGACCGACCAGGAGGTCCGCTGGTGCCCCGGCTGTGGTGACTACGCCGTCCTGGCTGCCGTTCAGTCTTTCCTGCCCGAGCTGAACATCCGACGTGAAAACATCGTCTTTGTCTCGGGAATTGGCTGCTCGTCGCGCTTCCCGTACTACATGAACACATACGGGATGCACTCCATCCACGGACGTGCACCAGCCATCGCCACGGGGCTGGCGATCTCGCGTCCGGACCTGTCGGTCTGGGTGGTCACCGGTGACGGCGACGCACTCTCCATCGGCGGCAACCACCTGATCCATGCGCTACGCCGAAACGTCAACCTCAAGATTCTCCTCTTCAACAACCGGATCTACGGACTGACCAAGGGCCAGTACTCGCCAACGTCCGAGCAGGGGAAGGTGACCAAATCGACCCCACTCGGATCACTCGACGTCCCGTTCAACCCGGTTTCGCTGGCACTCGGCGCCGAGGCGTCCTTCGTGGCCCGCACTATCGACTCCGACCGCAAGCACCTGACCGGGGTGCTTCGCGCAGCAGCCCACCATCGCGGCACCGCTCTGATCGAGATCTACCAGAACTGCAACATATTCAACGACGGTGCCTTCGAGCTGCTGAAGTCACCGGAGACAAAGGACGATGCCGTCATCAGACTCGAACATGGCGAACCGGTTCGGTTCGGGGCCGAGGGGCAACATGGCGTCGCTCGCATGCCCGACGGCACTTTGCGCGTCGTTGACTCGGCTGAACACGGCACCAAACGCCTGCTCGTCCACGACGCGCATGCCCCGAATCCCGAGGTCGCGTTCGCGCTCTCTCGGCTCGCCGACCCCAGCACCCTGCGCACCACCGCAATCGGGATCTATCGCGACGTGCACCGCGCGACCTACGATGACCTGCTCCACGAACAGATCGCAGCGGCCGTCGACGACCAAGGTGTCGGTGACCGCCCGGTGCTTGAGGATCTAATAGCCGGCAAGGACACCTGGACCGTCGACGCCTGACTGACTCGCCGCTGCCACGTAGCGGCCGCTACCGGGCAGGGTGACAGGATGACGTCGTGCCGGAGCGCCGTCGTGGGCTGATCTACGGGTTGAGTGCCTACCTGCTCTGGGGCGTTTTCCCCCTCTACTTCCCTCTTCTGGAACCGACCACCCCGCTCGAGATCCTGGCCCACCGGATCGTCTGGTCTCTGGTCGTTCTACTCATCGTCCTTGCTGTCACTCGTCGCTGGTCTTGGATTCGGCTCTTACTTCGCGATCGACGTCGCATGATCCTGCTACCAGCAGCCGCGGTGACCATCGCGATGAACTGGGGCGTCTACATCTACGGCGTTAACAGCGACCAAGTGGTTCAGACATCACTTGGCTACTTCATCACGCCCCTGGTGAGTGTGCTGTTCGGTGTCGCGCTGTTCAAGGAGAGGTTGCGCGGTGTTCAGTGGGCCGCTGTTGCGCTTGGGGCCATCGCCGTAGTGGTCCTCACCGGCGCTTACGGGGGCATTCCCTGGATCGCCCTGACCCTGGCAGTCAGCTTCGGCACATACGGCCTGCTCAAGAAGACTCTCGACATGGGTGCTGTGGAGAGTCTGTCGGCCGAAACAGCGATTCTGGCTCCGGTGGCCGCTGCCTACCTCGGCTACCTCCTGGCCACGGGCTCGAGCGCGATGGCAACGGAGGGTTCGCAGATGGCGACTCTGCTGGCCTCCCTCGGCGTGATCACGGTCATCCCGTTGCTCTTCTTCGGCGCAGCCGCGACGCGAATTCCCCTCACCTGGATCGGCCTGCTTCAGTACTCGGCCCCCATCCTGCAGTTCCTCATCGGCGTCTTCATCTACAACGAGCCGATGTCAGCCGCCCGCTGGATCGGCTTTGCCCTCGTTTGGTCAGCACTGGTTATTTTGGCGATCGACTCACTGGTCGCGGTGCGCCGAGGTTGGTCCCGGGTGGATCTGGAGATCGACGAGCGCGCCCAAGAGGCACACTGACCATCGCGACGGTCAGACAGTCGTGGGTTCGTCACCCAGCGACATGACTAGAGCCCAGACCCAGCCAATCAAGGTCCACCCCAGCAACAGGTTCACCAGCAGCACCCTGCCCGTGTTGGACTTGGATCGCTGAACGGCGATGGCCCACGGGAGCATGTAGCCAACAGTAACGACAGCGATCAACCAGGCGATGAACCTCATGGGGAGCACCTATCTGTGTGGCGAGTCAGAAGCGAAGTCTACGCACGAACTCCGCTAGGGCACCAGACTCCGGAGTTCCCGCTGGAACGTCTGCGCAATCTTTTGCTTGCCTCGCACCATCGTCTGACTGTTGCCGAACGAAGGGCGCAGTGCTCAGAGCGTGGGTGGCATCCCGGGCTTGATGCCCTCGTGAATCATCACGTCACGCTCATCGGCGGCGCGTTGCTCGGCCGCATCGCGCCGCTGGCGGTCACGCCACAGACACATCCTGGCAGCGGACAACACCTGAGCAACTGCGTCCTTGAGTCTCCTCATGGCACCCCTTGACTGTCCTCGCCAGGATAGACCGATCTCAGCCGACACGGGAGATCACTGCGTCACAGAGCGACTCCAGGGCGGACCTCGCCGCCCCGACCGGCAGCGGCCGGAGTACCTTGCGCGCGGCGTCGGCATGGCGCTCCAGGTCGGCACGAGCCAGTGACATGGCATCGCTCGCTCTTAGCAGCTCAAGCCCTCGCGCATGACGGGCATCGTCGGTCAGGTCACCGCGCAGGAGGCCCTGCAACTCCGCGTCGGCTGGGTCCGCAGAACTCAGGGCGTGCAGCACGGGCAGTGTCCGCACCCCCTCACGCAGATCCGTTCCCGGAGTCTTTCCTGATTCACGGCTATCGCTACTCACGTCGAGTACATCGTCGGCGAGCTGGAAGGCGACGCCAATCTGTTCGCCGTAGGTGGTCATGACCTCGACGACCTCTGGGCTGGCGCCGGACATCAGCGCGCCGAAGCGACCGGACGTCGCGATCAGCGACCCCGTCTTGTCCGCTACCACCGCCAGGTAGTGCTCCACCGGGTCGTCGCCGTCCGAGGGCCCGAGGGTCTCCTTGATCTGTCCAACAACTAGGCGGCCGAAGGTCTGCGCCTGGATCCGCACTGCGTCCGGACCCAGATCTGCGAGCAGTTCCGAAGCCCTGGAGAAGAGGAAGTCACCGGTAAGAATCGCCACAGTGTTGTCCCAGCGAGCGTTTGCCGAAGGGGCCCCGCGTCGCAACTCGGCTTCATCCATCACGTCGTCGTGGTAGAGCGTCGCTAGGTGGGTGAGCTCCACGACAACAGCTGCCGGCACTACACCGGGCGCCTCAGGGTCACCGAAGCGTGAGGCCAACAAGGTCAACAGGGGGCGGAAGCGCTTGCCTCCCGCATCGACCAGGTGACGCGATGCCTCGGTGACGAACGGGAAGTCCGACTCGAGGCTGCTCCGAAGCAGCCTCTCGACCTCGTCGAGGCTGTCGTTCAGCGAGGCCGCGAGTGCTACGTCGATCTGTCCGAGGTCGAGTTCGCTCATGTCAGCGGACGAACGCCGCGGCTTCCTGCGCCAGGTCGATGACCGGACCCGGGACCACACCGAGAGCCACCGTCGCGGCTGCACAGACGGCGATGGAGAGCGTAGTGAGAGCGCTCGGAACTGCGATCGTCGGAGCGTCCTCCGGCGGGTCGGAGAAGTACATGAGAACGATCACGCGTACGTAGAAGAACACGGCTACCGCGCTGAAGATAGCTCCGACGATCACCAGCGGGGTGGCGCCACCGTCGATGGCCGCCTCGAAAACGAGGAACTTCCCGATGAACCCGCTCGTGAGCGGGATCCCAGCGAACGACAGCAGGAAGAGCGAAAGAGTCGCCGCCAGAATAGGAGCTCTGCGGCCGAGCCCGGCCCACCGCGAAAGGTGCGTCGCCTCGGAAGTGCCGTCCCGGACAAGTGTCACCAGGGCGAAGGCACCGATCGTCGCGAAGCCATATGCCGCGAGGTAGAACATCGAGCTCGACAGGCCGGGGCCTGAGGCCGCCGTCACGCCGATGAGGATGAAGCCGGCTTGAGCCACTGACGAGTAGGCGAGCATGCGTTTGATGTCGGTCTGTGTGATGGCCAGGATCGAGCCGACCGCGATCGTGAGGATGGTGACGACCCAGAACATCGGTCGCCAGTTCCAGGAGTAGTCACCGAGCGCCACGTAGTAGAGCCGCAGCATGGCGCCGAATGCAGCAACCTTGGTCGCAGAAGCCATGAAAGCCGTGACCGGCGTCGGCGCGCCCTGGTAGACGTCAGGAACCCACGAGTGAAATGGGACAGCACCAACCTTGAAGAAGAGACCGATCGACACCAGACCAGTACCGATGAGGAGCAGCGGGTCAAGCTCGACGCCGGACGACAACGAGTCGTAGATGCCAGAGAACGAGATCGAGCCGGCGTACCCGAAGAGGAAGGCCGAGCCGAAGAGCAAGAAGGCTGAGGAGAACGACCCCAGCAAGAAGTACTTAAGCGCTGCCTCCTGGCTCAGCAGCCTTCTACGGCGCGCCATTCCAACGAGCACGTAGAGCGGCAGCGACATAACCTCAAGCGCGACGAAGAAGGTCAGCAGGTCGTCAGCAGCGACGAAGAGCATCATGCCGCCGACCGAGAAGAGCGCTAGGGGCCAGATCTCGGTCTGCGAGACTCGCGCTGCCGTGAGCTCGCGCTCGGACGCGCTGCCGGGAATCGTGGCCGCCGATGGCGTGAAGGCATCGCCGGCCGAGTCGACTCCGCGTTCGGCGAAGAGCAGGAAGGCCAAGAACGACAGAACCAAGATGGTGCCCTGGAAGAACACGGCAGGACCATCGATGGCGACGCTCCCCGATGCCGCGATCTGGCCCAGATCCGGCCTGGTCCAAGCCAAGAGTGCGACGAAGGCCGCGACCAACGTGAGCAGGCTCAGAACCAGCTGGGTGCCACGGCGCGCACCTCGCGGAGCGAACGCCTCGACGAGAACGCCGATGATGGCGCCCCCAAACACAATCAGCATGGGAGCGAGCAGCTGGTACTCAAACGACGGAGTGTCGAACGGTTCAACGAGGTGAGGCATCATTCGGTCGCCTCCCCCTCGGTTGCGGCATAGTCCGTCCAGGCATCACCAACAGGTACGTCCGGCTCAACGGGCTCGACGGTGAGGAAGCTGTAGGTGCGCTCGATCGCTGGGTTCACCACATCGAAGACCGGCTTGGGGAAGACACCAACCGCGATCGTCAGGGCGATGATTGGTGCGAACGCTACAAGCTCGCGCGGGAGGGCATCGCGCATTCCCTTGACGTTCTCGGTCGCCGGCCCGGTCGCCACCCGCTGGTACATGATCAGCACGTATAGCGAAGAGAGCACGATCCCGATGACCGCAATGGCGGCCGCCACCGGCCAGCGTTGATAGGACCCGATCAGCACAGTCAGCTCTCCGACGAAGCTGGCCAACCCCGGCATTGCGAGGCTGGAGAGCCCGGCGAAGAGGAAGAACCCGGCCAGGATCGGTGCGACTCGCTGCACGCCGCCAAACGATGGGATCAAGCTCGAACCACGCCGCTTGACCAGATATCCGGCGACGATGAAGAGCGCTGCCGTCGACAGGCCGTGCGCCACCATGTAGATCACCGAACCTGAACCGCCGATCTCGGTGAAGGCAAAGACGCCAAGGATGATGAACCCGAAGTGCGAGACCGAGGTGTACGCGATCAACCGGTACATGTCGGTCTGCCCGACAGCGACAAGCGCTCCGTACACGATGCTGATGACGGCGAGCGTGACTACGAACGGGGCCGCCCACTCAGACGCATCGGGAAAGATCGGAATGACCAGACGCAGCATCGCGAAGGTCGCCACCTTGTCGAGGACTCCGACCAGAAGCGTCGAGGTTGCCGGGGTGCCCGAGGCAGCAGCGTCCGGCAGCCAGGTGTGCAACGGGACCATCGGCGCCTTGATCGCAAAGGCGAAGAAGAAGCCAGCGAACAGGATCTTCTGGGTGTCTGGGTCGATCGGCATGCCGGCAAGCAGCGTCCAGTCGAAGGTGCCCGTTCCGAGCTCCTGCGCCGACACGACGTAGAGCCCGATCAGGGCCGCCAACAAGAGGAGACCACCGAACAGGCTGTACAGCAGGAACTTGACCGCCGCATACGTACGCTGACCGCGTCCGAACATGCCGATCAAGAAGTAGACCGGGACGAGCATGACCTCGAACGCAACGTAGAACAGGAAGAGATCGGTGGCGGCAAAGACGAAGACGATGCAACCGAGCAACGCCAGGAGCAGGGCGAAGTAGGTCTGTGGCCGGTGCCGGTCATTGTCATCGGCGTCGTTCCAGCCGGACAGGATGACGACTGGAGCCAGCGAGACCGCCATCGCGATCAGTACCAGGGCGATGCCGTCGACACCTAAGGCGTAGCTGATGCCGAACTGCTCGATCCAAGGAGTCTTCTCGACGAACTGGAACGGCTCAGCGGCATCGGGTTCGAACGAAAAGGCCATCGCCACTGTCAGACCAAGCATCAGAAGTGACACCGCGAGCGCGATCTGTTTGGAGAGCAGCTCTCGACCTCGCGGCAGAGCAGCAACAACCAAAGCCGCTGCCAACGGCAAGACGCCGAGGGTGGTCAGTACCGGAAAGTCGTTCACGTCAGAGCCCCACCAGTACGAGAACGCCGACGACCAGTACGGCCCCGGCCAGCATGGACAGCGCATAGGAGCGCACGAACCCGGTCTGCCAGCGCCGTAGGCGTGACGATCCGCCACCGATCATGGCCGCTGACCCGTTGACGAAACCGTCAACAACCCGGTTGTCGAAGAAAACCAGGAACCTGGTGAGGTACTGCCCCGGACGCATGAAGAGCGACTCGTTGAAGGCATCCTGGTAGAAGTCTTGGCGGGCCGCGCGAGTGAGCACCGAACCGGACGGCGCCTCAACAGGAACGGGGCGCCGCAGGTACATCGCGTATGCGAGGGCAACGCCGACAAGGGACACCGCCACGATGATCGCGGTGATGGCAAGGACCGGGATGGCGAACTCGTGCTCCTCCTCCGAGCCGACGACGGGCTCGAGCCAGCTGACGAATCGGCCGCCAATGACGAGGACTGCACCAAGCACCACCGATCCGATGGCGAGCACCACCATGGGAATGGTCATCGACCCCGGCGACTCATGCGGATGGGCATCATCTGCCCAACGCTTCTCGCCGAAGAAGGTCATGAACATCACCCGGCTCATGTAGAACGCGGTGATTCCCGCGCCAAGGATCGCCGCGAGCCCGATCCAGATGTTGTCGGCGAGCGCGGCCTCGATGATCTTGTCCTTGGAGAAGAAGCCGGCGAAGGGCGGAATACCGATGATGGCCAGATAGCCGGCGCCGAAGGTGATGAAGGTGATCGGCATTGCCTTGCGCAGTGCTCCGTACCGCCGCATGCTCACTTCATCGTCCATGCCGTGCATGACCGAACCAGCCCCGAGGAAGAGCCCAGCCTTGAAGAACCCGTGCGTCATCAGGTGGAGGATCGCAAATGCGTATCCAGCGGGCCCAAGACCTGCAGCCAGAACCATGTAGCCGATCTGGCTCATCGTCGAGGCCGCCAGGGCCTTCTTGATGTCATCCTTGGCCGTACCAACGAAGGCACCGAAGAGAAGCGTCAGTACACCGACCAGAACTACCGCCATGCGCGCGCCGTCAGAAAGATCGAAGATCGGGTTCGACCGCACGATCAGGTAGACACCGGCGGTGACCATGGTGGCGGCGTGAATCAGTGCTGAAACCGGGGTCGGGCCCGCCATCGCGTCACCGAGCCACGCCTGCAACGGCATCTGCGCGCTTTTGCCGGTTGCCGCAAGCAAGAGCAGCAGTCCGAGCGCAAGGAGAACGCCGGAACTGGCTTCGCCGGCTCCGGCGAAGACGCCGGCGAACGCGGTTGTCCCGAAGGTCGTGACCATCAGCATGATCGCCAGCGACATTCCGATGTCACCGACACGGTTCATGACGAACGCCTTCTTGGCGGCGGTCGCGTACTCCGGCTTGGCGTTCCAGAACCCGATAAGCAGGTAGGAGGCCAGACCGACACCCTCCCAGCCCACATACACCAGCACGTAGCTGCTCGCGAGTACGAGCAACAGCATGGAGGCGACGAATAGGTTCAGAAAGGCAAAGAAGCGCCGCTTCTCCGGGTCATCGGCCATGTACCCGAGCGAGTAGACGTGGACGAGGCCTCCGACGAAGGTGACCAGCAGCACGAATGCCATCGAAAGCGGATCGAGCTGGAATCCGACATCGACGCTGAAGTCACCGATCGGAGCCCAGACGAAGAGGGTCTGGTCGAAGGCACGTTCTTCAGCAGACTGACCGAGCATCTGCACGAACAGCACGACCCCGAGGACGAACGAGGAACCGACCAGAAGTGTGGCCAGCGCCGGGCCAAAGGAATTCGTGCGGCGTCCCCCGATAAGCAGAACCACGGCACCGAGTAGCGGCAAGGCGATCAGCAACCACGTCAACTCGAACACACCGGTTGCCTCAGTGATCACCTGCCCACCACCTTCGCTCCAGCGAACGGCTGCCGCAGCGGTCATCGGGCACTCTCCGAGGTCAGGGGCACGGGCTCATACAGATCACACTGTTGCTTCATCGCGATCAGAGCTTCAGCAGGTTGGGGTCGTCGACAGATGCCGACCGGCGGGTACGGAAGATGGTCACGATGATGGCGAGCCCGATCACGACTTCAGCGGCCGCCACAACCATCACGAAGAACGCCACGACCTGCCCGTCGATGTTGCCGTTGAGCCGAGCGAACGACACGAAGGCCAGGTTGGAGGCGTTCAGCATCAGCTCGACGCACATGAACACCACGATCGCGTTCCTGCGGACCAGAACGCCCACTGATCCGATCGCGAACAGGATCGTCGCCAAGTAGAGGTAGTTCTCGGGGTTCATTGCTCGGCGCCTCCGTCCGGATCCTGTTCGCGGGCCGCCTCGAGCTCGGTGTACCGAACCGTTCCCTGCCGACGTAGCTCGTCGGGGACCGAGGCCTCTGACGCCGTGCCATCGGGTAGCAGTGCTGGGGTGTCAACCGCGTTGTGCTGCGCATAGACGCCAGGGCTCGGGTACGGCGTCGGATGCTCGCTGCGGATGCGTTCGACGGAAAGCTCAGGCTGCGGTCTGCGGGGGGTAAGCAACTCTTTGTGGGTGAGCGCCATCGCTCCAACAGCAGCGGTGATGAGGACGATGCTGACAACCTCGAAGGTGAACACGTACCTGGTGAAGATCGCCTGCGCGATCGCCTCGACATGGCCTCCAGCCTCGTCGTTCGCCGCCCCAACGCCAGGCGCCGCCGGAAAAGCTGCCCGGCTGATTCCGGCGACCAACATCCCGCCCAGGCCCAACGCGAGCAGGATTCCCGCGACCCGTTGTGCCCGAAGGGTCTCGACGAACGAGTCGGAGGCGTCAACACCCACGAGCATGAGCACGAAGAGGAACAGCATCATCACCGCACCGGTGTAGACGACCACTTGGACAACACCCAGGAAGATGCCGCCCTGCATGATGAAGAGCACGGCGAGGACGATCATCGTCGTCGCCATCCAGAGCGCGCTGTGAACCGCCTTGCGGCTGAGCAGGATCATCACGGCGGCGAGCACTGCGATCGGCGCGAGTACCCAGAAAGCCACCGCCTCACCCGTTGACGTCGGAGGCGCGGTGGAGAGCAGCTCGATCATGGCCTCTCCTGACCGTCAGCTGTGGCCTCGGACGTGCCGGGTTGGTCGAACTCGCCGGCGTAGTAGTTCTGCTCGGTGGTGCCTGACGCCATGGAGTGCGGCGGTGGCAGCATGCCTGAGGCAAGCGGGGCCAGCAGGTCTTGCTTCTCGAAGATGAGGTCGGCGCGGTTGTTGTCAGCCAGCTCATACTCATGACTCATCGTCAGCGCACGCGTCGGGCAAGCCTCGAGGCACATGCCGCAGAAGATGCAGCGCAGATAGTTGATCTGGTAGACCCGCCCATAGCGTTCCCCGGGAGAGAACCGCTCATCGTCAGTGTTCCCCGCGCCCTCGACGTAGATGGCGTCAGCCGGACAGGCCCAGGCGCAGAGCTCGCAGCCGATGCAGCGCTCAAGCCCGTCGGAGTACCGGTTGAGCACGTGCCGCCCATGGAAGCGCGGCATCATCGGCTTGCGCTCTTCGGGGTACTCCTCGGTCGTCACCTTGCGGAACATCGTGGCGAAGGTGACGCCGAAACCTGCGATCGGGTCGAGAAAGCTAGGCATCGAGCCCCTCCTTGTCCGATCCGATGGCCGTCGCTGCGACCGAGACCGTTTCCGGCTCCTGGCCTGGCAGCGGCGGAACGGGGTGTCCCCCAGCGAACGGGTCGAACGGCTGCGGGTCCTCGCGGCTCTCCTCCGACTCGCGACCGGCGATGAAGTCCCAGGCAAGGCTGAGCACGAGCAGGAAAGCCAGCGTGACGCCTCCCCAGATCAAGATGTCCTGCCGGTCGACAGCGGCCTGGTTGGAGACTGCACGCACCGTGGCAACGACTGCGATCCAGAGCAGCGAAAGCGGGATGAGCACCTTCCATCCCAGCTTCATGAACTGGTCGTAGCGCATGCGTGGCAGTGTTCCGCGCAGCCAGATGAAGGCAAACATGAAGATCCACAGCTTGGCAACGAACCAAAGGACCGGCCACCAACCGTCGTTGGCGCCCTCCCAAACCGCCCCACCGAGCGGCCAGGGAGCCTGCCAACCGCCGAGGAAGAGCGTGGTCGCGAGCGCAGCGACAGTGAACATGTTGATGTACTCGGCGAGGAAGAAGAGTGCGAACTTCAGTGAGCTGTACTCAGTATGGAACCCACCGACCAGCTCCCCTTCGGCCTCAGGCAGGTCGAACGGGGCCCGGTTGGTCTCGCCGACCATCGACACCAGGTAGATGAGGAAGGACGGAAGCAAGATGATCGCAAACCAGAGTCGGTCCTGGGACGCGACGATCTCCGACGTCGACATCGAGCCTGCGTAGAGGAATACCGCGACGAACGACAGGCCCATAGCGATCTCGTACGAGATGACCTGCGCCGACGAACGCAGGCCACCGAGCAGGGGGTAGGTGGACCCACTCGACCACCCCGCCAGCACCAGCCCGTAGACACCGATCGACGTGACGGCGAGCACGTAGAGCACCGAGACGGGGAAGTCCGTGAGTTGCAGGGGCGTCTCGTACCCGAAGACACTGACGACAGGGCCGAAGGGGATGACGGCAAAGGCGAGGAAGCAGGTCGTCGCCGAGATGATCGGCGCCAGAATGAAGACTGCCTTGTCCGCCGCAGTCGGAATGATGTCTTCCTTCAGCGCCAGCTTGATGCCATCGGCCAGCCCCTGAAGAAGGCCCAGGGGACCAACCCGGTTCGGGCCGACCCGCTGCTGCATGCGGGCAACCACTCGCCGCTCGGCCCAGATCATGATCAACGTACTCAGCACCAGGAAGACGAAGATGAAGACCGCCTTGGCGACCGACAGCCACCACGGCGTCTCGGCGAGCGCGTCAGTGACGCTCAGTTCGAGTCGCATCCAAATCCTTCCACTGCTACTTGCACGCGATCACCGCTGCGACCAAGGACGCGGTGGACGCCCCCTGTGACGACCACAGTGCCGTCGGCGACCTCGGTGACGACGAGCGGCGCAGTGACGCTACCGCTGGCTCCGGTAACCGTGATCAACTGCCCCTCCGTTGCGCCCAGTGACGCGGCTTCGGCCACCGATAGCCACACTTGTCGACCACGCGCGGTGGCGGCCAGATACGGCTCGCCCCCTTGCAGCACGGTGGACTCCAGAAGCGGACGCCAGGTGGCAAGCAGTAGTCCTGCGCCGCCCTGCTCGTCGGTGGCAGCCACATCAGGAGAGTCGAGGCGAGCCCCCTCCCATCCGGCGAACTCCCCCAGCTGAGCTCGCAGAGCTGTCGGGTCTGTGTCCAAGCCGGGGACGTCGAGCTCTGCGGCCAACGTCGCGAGTACCCGCGCGTCCGACATCAGGCTGGTTCGCAGTGCCCGCGAAGACGGCCTCGCGCGGCCCTCCCAGTTCAAGAACGTTCCCGCCTTCTCCGGAGCGGCGGCCACGGGGAAGACGACGTCGGCAAGCTCGACGAGTTCGTGGGAGTGAGTGTCGAGGACGACGAGAAACTCCACCGCGCGCAGTGCCGCCTCGGCGTCGGCCGGCAGGTCGTCGATGCGTACTCCGCCAGCGACCATCGCCGCCAGCTCACCGCTCTCGATAGCCGCAAGCATGCCGGCAACGTCACGTCCAGGTGTCTCGGGGACTTCCGGGACGCCCCAGATGGCGGCCGTGTCGACGCGCGCGGCGGCGTCGGCGACCGGGCGTCCGCCCGGAAGCAGCGACGGGAGCAGGCCGGCCTCGACAGCACCACGGTCGCCAGCGCGACGCGGAACCCACCCGACGGCAGCCCCGGTGCGGTCGGCGAGCCGACCAACAGCAGTCAGGAGGCCCGCCGTCGCGGCGGCGCGCTGACCGACAAGGATCACCGCCCCTGACTGGCTCAGTGCCGTCACGGTGTCGTCATCGAGGCCGTCAACGACGGTTGTCTCCGACCCCGGCGCAGCCGGGATCCACGTTCCATCGGTCTTGGCCAGACCACGGCTTGCCGCAGGCGCTACCGACAACACCTTCGTTCCGGCCCTGGCGGCCTTGCGCAGCCGCAGCAGCACGATCGGCGACTCGTCCTCGGGCTCGAACGAGACGAGCAGTACGGCCGGAGCCTTCTCGAGGTCGGCGTAGGTGGGACCCAGCCCACGGCCGGCCACCCGGCTGGCGAGGAACTGCTCTTCCTCAGCCGACGAACCATCGGGACGGAAGTCGACGTCGTTGGTACCCAGCACGCGTCTGGCGAACACCGAGTAGGCGTAGGCATCCTCAACCATGAGGCGACCGCCCGTGACGATGCCCGTCCTGCCCGACGCAGCTTTGAGCCCTGCTGCGGCTGCGACCAACGCTTCATCCCACGACGCGGGTCGGAGCTCGCCATCCTCGCGGACCAGGGGGGTGTTCAGCCGGGCGTCGGACTCCAGGTAGCGGAAGGCGAAGCGCCCCTTGTCGCAGTTCCACTCTT
>JANLWJ010000229.1:0-2655 GCA_031364455.1 Actinomycetes bacterium
CTTCCTTAAGCCAACCAAGCTGCGCGCCTCACACGGACGAGATACGCGAGTACGAGCCCGGATTGTCACGGAGTGATTCAGTTACACATCTTTGCGTCAGCTGGCTAACGTTTCGTTGGAGCAGACGAGCGGTCTGAGGAAGCTCGCTTCGCGCGCATTTGATTGATCCGCTCGCAGCTCAACTTCGGCGTTAGCCTGCCACGCACATTCCTTTCACGTACTCACTAGAGGTTCGTGTATGCTGGAGAGTCGTTCAACCGAGGACCTGATCCGGATAGCTGCTGCAGGTGCTGGCTTCCGACTCAGTGCCTCGGTACGAAGTACTGAAGATCTTATTCGCATCGCTGCAGCTGCCTCCGGCAAGCAAGCCCGCCTCATTTTCACCGGCGTCGGCATGCGCTCGACGGACGATCTCGTACGCATTGGCGCCGCTGGCAAGGGCGCAGTCTTGCTGGAGGAGTGAGTTCCTGCTCGGAGTATGAGAATCATGCTTCTGGTCTGTGCCACGAATATTTGGATCGAGGCCAGCAAGGATTCCTCTTCCGCAGCGGCGCGTATGCTCGCACGCGCGAGGCTTCTTGGATATAGGATTGCCGTCAGCAAGCATTCCAGAAGCGAACTGGAAGCTTCGTCCGAAATGTACGGTCCAGAGGCGGCGAGGTTGGCCGCGGAGTACGAAGAGATTCCGTACTTTCCCATTGGTACAATCTCGCAGTTGCTCGGAACCATCTCGGAACTATCGGGAACGCTTGATGACATGTTTGCAAACGATCGTCTGCGAGAGTCGCTGGCATCGATAGCTACGCAGGGTACTGATATTCGCGATCGCGGCGCACTCATTGATGCGTTGCGAAGCGGGGCACAGATATTCGTGACGTCCGACAAGGGAATAGTTGGGAAGGGCCCGCGCGGTCGGTTGCAGGCCGCGTTTTCCATTCTTGTGCGAACGCCGCTGGAGTTATGCACCGAAATAGCCGACTCTGTCCCGCCGGCAGGCTAACGTTGCGTTGGAGCAGACGAGCGGCTTTGGAAGCTCGCTTCGCTCGCATTTCACTTGACTCGCTCGCAGCTTAGCTGGGGCGTTAGATAGCCATAACGCATCTCGTTCCGCACCGATATGCCAGACTGCTTCATCAGCTACTCGTCCAAAGACCTGCCTTTCGCCAGCGCGGTGCATCGGGACCTCACGGCACAAGGCGTGGACGCGTTCATGGCGGCGATTTCGCTCGCGCCGGGGGACTCGTGGACTCCTGTCATCCACAACGCACTTCGCCAGAGTTCGTGGGTCATCTTGCTTGCAAGCCGTGCGGCGTGCGCATCGGCGTATGTCCAGCAGGAGATCGGACGAGCGATGGACGGAACAAAGCGCCTCATTCCAGTCGTCTGGGACATGCCGCCCGAGGAACTACCCGGTTGGCTCAACCAGATTCACGCTCTCGATATTCGAGCGAACACTCCAGCGGAGATCCAGCAACGCATCCTCGTGATCGCGGATTGGATCAAACAGGACAAGGCCCGCGGAATGCTGATTGGAGGCGCCCTCATTGCAGGGCTGTTCTGGCTGGCTGCGCGAAGCGACTAGGATCGAACCCCGCTTGGCGGCTAGCTAACGAACGCTGAAGCTGGGGCGTTAGACAGCACAGACTGAATCGTCGCATAAGTGTGCGCCTCGCTGGCCTCGGGACCAATTTTGACGACTCCGGCGAGCCGGAATCCACCATCATCCAAGTGCGCGTGTCTCACCGCGAGGATTGGCTACAGCGAGTTCGCTTCACGGCAGCCCAGCCGGCGTCGTGGCTACGCCATGCGAGGACCCTCCGCCAGGCGGCCCACGACCTATGGGCGTCGGGCAACGAGCATGAGCGCAATCCTGGATCCGAGCTCGGTACTACTGTGCTGGTACACTGGAGCAGTCCGGATTCCATCCCGATCGAGACAGGCGGCTCGACACGAGATGTATGCTTTATGCTCTTCGGCTTCGCGCTAGAGAACCTTGCGAAGGGAATTATCGTCTGCCGCGATCCTAGGGTTGTGACGAGAGGTGGCCTGAGAAAATGGCATGGCAGTGGGCACGATCTTCCCAGACTATTCGATCGCGCCGCGATCTCGATCTCTGGGGACGAGCGCGAACTACTCACGGAGATCGCACGCACTACTGAATGGAAAGGCAGGTACCCAGTCGCAATGGACTTCGACAAGGTCGGCGGTCAGGACCGGGTGTTTGGCCACACGGTTGTGAGTAACGTGTGGCCCGCTGATCAGTACAACACGCTCTGCTCAATCTTCGAGCGCGCCAAATCAACTCTGGTCGAGGCACTGCAGCACGCACCACCGCTGCCTGAGAACTACGTGTTCGAGTCATGAGTACTCCGAGCGTAAGCTTCTCGCGCCTGCTGTCTAACGATGCGCTGCAGCTGACAAGGTGCGGGCAGCATCAGGTTTCTCCCGTGGCGAGTTCGTACCGCCCTCGGCATTATATCGCGCGCTCCGAACGAGACCTTGCAGCTGAGCTTTGGCGTTAGGCGGATGCCCTGGCCATGTCCTAGATTCAGCGTATGGCGCTGACCTTTGAATGGGATCCGCGAAAGGCAGCTGCGAATCGGGTGAAGCACCGCGTTTCCTTCGACGAGGCGATCACCGCGTTTGGCGATCCTT
>JANLWJ010000002.1:0-4159 GCA_031364455.1 Actinomycetes bacterium
CGCGAGGAGGAGTGGCGGTTCACGCCGATCGCCCAGCTTCGCGATCTGCTTCCCGACGATGTCGAGGCCGTTACCGGCTCCGGAAGCGTGAGCATCGACGTCAAAGCCCCGACGGATGTGAAGGTTGAGCGAGTCGCCAACGGCGGTACACACCGTGATCCCAGGCTCGGCAGTGTTGGTGTCCCGGCCGAGCGGGTTGCCGCCCTGGCTTTCTCCGCCGCCGAGACGGCAACGATTCTCACCGTGCCGCACGACACCCAGTTGACCGAGCCGATCGTGGTGCGTGCGCATGGCAATGGCGCAGTGGGTGCGGACTTCGGCCATCTGCTGCTCGAGGTTGCGGCGCTCTCGTCAGCCGTTGTCGTTCTCGACCACGTCGGCTCAGCCACTTACGCGGACAACCTGGAGATCCGGGTCGGCGACCAGGGGCACCTGACGGTGGTTTCGCTGCTCGACTGGGACCTCGACTCGGTGCACCTGTCAGCGCACCACATCGAGGTCGGTCGCGACGCCCGGGTCGTACACGTCGTCGTCTCGCTCGGTGGTGAGGTCGTCCGGATCACGCCCGAGGTGACTTTCGCCGGACCAGGGGGAGACATCGAGTTGCTTGGACTCTTCTTCACCGATCCTCATCAGCACCACGAGCACCGGATCTTCGTCGACCACAGTGAGCCGCACTGCCGCAGCAACGTGAACTACAAAGGCGCACTGATCGGTGAAGGAGCCCACTCGGTCTGGATTGGCGACGTGTTGATCAGAGCCGGCGCAGTCGGTACCGAGACCTACGAGATCAACCGGAACCTGCTGCTCTCTGACGGGCCGCGGGCCGACTCGGTCCCGAACCTGGAGATCGAGACGGGCGACGTCGCCAGCGCCGGCCACGCCAGTGTCACCGGACGGCTCGACGGCGACCAGCTCTTCTACCTCATGGCTCGGGGGATTCCAGAGCTCGAGGCGCGCCGCCTGGTCGTGACCGGCTTCTTCGCCGAGCTCCGCGACCGCATCGGCGTCCCGTTCGTCGCCGAACGTCTTACCGCAGCACTGGAGACCGAGTTGAAGAGGGCTACTGCATCGTGACCGCAGACAACTTCGCCGCGGCCTGCGCTCTTGCGGACCTTACCGATGGCGAACCGCGCAAGGCCGTCGTCGACGGCACCACCATCGCCGTTGTGCTCACCGAGGGTGAGGTCTTCGCGATCAACGACATCTGCTCACACGGGCAGGTCTCCCTCGCCGAGGGAGACGTCGAAGGCTGCGCCCTCGAGTGTTGGCTGCACGGTTCCCAGTTCGATCTCCGCACGGGCCGGCCGCTGTCGCTACCGGCCACCGACCCGGTTCCCGTCTACCCCGTCAAGATCGAGGACGGCACCGTCTTCGTCGCCACCAGGAGCAGTGATCTGACATGAGTGTCCTCACGATCAAAGACCTACACGTCTCGGTACAGACCGACGACGGAGCGCGCCCGATCTTGCGCGGGGTCGACCTCAACATTGCCAGTGGGCAGACGCACGCTCTGATGGGTCCCAACGGGTCGGGCAAGTCGACGCTTGCCTATGCCATAGCTGGTCACCCGCGTTATGAGGTCACATCGGGATCGATCACCTTGGACGGCGCTGACGTTCTCGAGATGAGCATTGACGAACGCGCACGAGCAGGGCTCTTCCTTGCCATGCAGTACCCCGTCGAGGTGCCCGGCGTCTCGGTGACCAACTTCCTACGGACGGCTGCAACAGCCGTCCGTGGCGAGGCCCCCAAGGTGCGGCACTGGGTCAAAGAGGTCCGCGAGACCATGGAGCGGCTCTCGATGGACCCGACCTTTGCTGAGCGAAACGTCAACGAAGGCTTCTCCGGTGGTGAGAAGAAGCGCTCTGAGCTGTTGCAGCTGGAGCTGCTTCGGCCGAAGATCGCCGTTCTCGACGAGATCGACTCCGGGCTCGATGTCGACGCTCTCAAGGTTGTCTCCGAGGGGATCAACCGCGTCCGTGAGTCTGGGGAGACCGGCGTCATGCTGATCACCCACTACACCCGAATCCTGCGCTATGTGAAGCCCGACCAGGTGCATGTGTTCTCTGGTGGGCGCATCGTCGAGCGTGGTGGCGCTGATCTTGCTGAGACCCTCGAGTCCGAGGGCTACGAGCGTTACGCCGGCCTCGACCTGGCGTCAGCAGGATCGAACTGAGCCAGTGACTCTCCACCTCGAGGCGGCGACCCTGGATGTCCAGGCGATTCGGCGTGACTTCCCGCTGCTCGCCAGGACGGTGCGCAGCGGAGCGCAGCTGATCTACCTCGACAGCGGCGCGACGTCACAGAAGCCAGAAGCGGTGCTCGACGCCGAGCGTGAGTTCCTGCTGCGCAGCAACGCACCGGTCCATCGGGGCGCTTATCAGCTAGGTGAAGAGGCGACCGACGCCTACGAGGCTGCCAGGAGTGCCGTCGCCGACTTCATCGGCGGGTCGTTCGATGAAGTTGTCTTCACCAAGAACGCCACAGAGGCGATCAACCTGGTGGCCTATTCAATGGGGAACGCGGCAACGTCCGGCCCCGAGTCCGATCGATTTCGACTCGGCCCCGGCGACCGGATCGTCGTCACCGAGATGGAGCACCACGCCAACCTTGTGCCGTGGCAGCAGTTGGCCAACCGTACCGGTGCTGAGCTTGCCTGGCTCCCGTTGACCGATGACGGACGGCTCGACCTCGAACACCTCGACGGAATCGTCGACAGCCGAACGAAGGTCGTCTCCTTCGTTCACCAGAGCAACATCTTGGGCACCATCAACCCGGTAGCCACGATTGCGGCGCGGGCCCGCGCCGTTGGGGCGCTCATCGTGCTCGACGCCTGCCAGTCGGTGCCGCATATGCCGTTCTCGATCCAGGACTACGACGTCGACTTCGTGACCTTCTCCGCTCACAAGATGCTTGGCCCTTCGGGGATCGGGGTTCTCTGGGGCAAGCGTCAGCTACTGCAGACCCTGCCCCCGTTCCTCACCGGCGGGTCGATGATCGAGCAGGTATTCATGGAGCGAAGCACCTTTGCGCCACCGCCGCAGCGCTTCGAAGCTGGTACCCCGCCGATCTCCCAGGCAGTCGGACTGCACGCTGCTGTGCGCTACCTGAACGCTCTTGGGATGCCCCAGGTCGAGGCGCATGAGCAGCGGCTCACCGAGTACCTGCTCGGCCGAATCGGGGAGCTTAGCGGCGTGAGCGTCGTTGGCCCGACCACCACCGAAGACCGCGGTGGGGCCGTCAGTTTCGTCGTTGACGAGATCCATCCCCATGACGTCGGACAGGTGCTCGACGATCGCGGCGTCGCGGTCCGGGTAGGCCACCACTGCGCCTGGCCAGTCTGCCGGCGCTACGGCGTCACTGCCACCACGCGGGCCAGCTTCTACGTCTACAACGACACCGAAGACCTTGACGCGCTCGTCGAGGGGATCGTCGCTGCGCAGCAGTTCTTCGGGGTGCGGCCGTGAAGCTCGAGCAGATGTACCAAGAGATCATCCTCGACCACTACCGAGCACCGAAGAACAAAGGGCTGCGTGAGCCTTTCGAGGCCGAGGTCCATCACGTGAACCCCACCTGCGGTGACGAGATCACCCTTCGGGTGCACCTCAACGGCGACAGCTCGGTTGTTGATGACATCTCCTACGAGGCAACCGGGTGCTCGATCAGCCAGGCTTCGGTGTCGGTAATGAGCGAGCTTCTGATCGGCCAGTCGATCCGCCACGACCTCACAGTGGCCGGCTCGTTCCTGGAGATGGTGCAGTCCAGGGGGACCATCGAACCGAATGAGGATGTTCTCGAAGATGCTGTTGCCTTCGCCGGGGTAGCGCGCTATCCCGCACGGGTCAAGTGCGCGCTGCTCGGTTGGATGGCTTGGAAAGACGCCGTCGCCCAAGCTGGTGGAACGATCCACCGCCATGCCGATTCCGGCTCGATGTCGAGTGCCACCCCAACAACAGGAGTAACCCATGAGTGAAGGAACCGTCGCCGCAACTGGTGACGACCTGACAGAGGCGATGCGTGATGTGGTCGACCCTGAACTTGGGATCAACGTCGTCGACCTTGGTCTTGTGTATGGGATCACCGTTGACGAAGCCAACACCGCAATCATCGACATGACGCTGACGTCAGCCGCCTGTCCGCTGACCGACGTCATCGA
>JANLWJ010000107.1:0-2575 GCA_031364455.1 Actinomycetes bacterium
GAATCGCGCAAGATCCACGGCAAGTATGCCCCCATCCCATCTTTCCCCCGCACGCGGGGAAGGAGCTAACGAGGGGATGAGTGACTCAAAGTTAGTGCCATGGGGCGTGCTAATAGTGCAGTTAGCCGGTGTAATTATTTAGTGGTTTGCCTGCAAGTTCGCCTCGGCCTGCTCGAGATAGAACTGCATGTCCATCTGCCGGTACAACGCGGCTGCCTCTAGGAACTCTGCCTGAGCCTCAGATAGATGCCCCAATCGATGATGCACTTGTCCGATGCCCATGTGGCAGTGGGCTACCAACGGGCGCATGTCTAACTCGTCAGCGAGTCTCAGTGCGTCGCAAAAGAGTTTTTCTGTACGACGTGGACCCGGCAATTCTCCTTCCATTGAGCTCACCGCGATCAAATGAAGGGCCCACGCCTCAGGCCCGGGTTCGTGATAGCGACGAGCGCGGTCCATGGCATCCCGTGCAGCCTCAAGAGCGTCCTCGTGCCGGCCGGCAATCAGGTACGCGTTTGCAAGGAACGTTTGGCGCAGTGGCTGAAACCGTGTGAGTCCCAGTGCTTTGCCACGCTGGACTCCCTCCTGGGCGTACTCGATCCCTGCTTCGTGGCGCCCACTCAATGCGTAGGCCAAACCCAGACATGATGCCGCCCATGGAATCTGGATATCAATGGAATAGGTCTGGCAGAACTTGATGCTTCGCTCCAATACGGGGATGGCTTGGGCAGCGGCTCCGCGGCGCACATGCACATAGCCCGCGCCAACGCCCAAGACCGCTATGGCGAACGGTTGCCCGGCGGCCTCGGCTCGGCGCATCATGATTTCTGCATCCGCAAGGGCCTCTCGGAACAGCCCCACCTCCGCACGGGAATGCAGTAGGTAATAGGGGATCGCCGCGTATGTCCGCTTCAGCAACGCGTCTACAACGAGGTCGTCGCTGGCCTCCATGGCCGGGCGCGCAACTTCGATCGCCTGCCTGAAGTCCCCCAGCGTGTAGTGCACCTGCGAGAGAACGTGCCGAGCGTTGAGGGTGAGTACTGAATCGGCGATCTCTTCTGAAAGCACGAGGGCGCGCAGGGCAGACTTCAGGGCCTGCGGCTGGTGGCAAAGCTCAATGGCACCGTACGCCTGGTATGCGTATGCCAATGCCAGCCGTCGCCGATCGCCGATTCGCTCGGCCAAGGCAACCGCATCTTGGATGATCTCAGTGATCCGATCGTTTTGCGCTGCTGGCATCAACGCCAGACGCAGATCCAATCGAATGTCGATTTCCTCCTCGGCGACGCTGTCACGGTCGGCCAATCGTCCTATCACCACTAGCGCAAGCTCGAGATAGCGTGCCGCTTCCCGGAAAGCCCATCGCGTTGATGCTTTTTCCGCGGCCTGCCGAAGGTAGCTGAGCGCTTTTTCCCACAACTCCGCGTGCAGCGCGTGGTGCGCAAGAAGCTCGATCTGTTCATCCAGTCGATCGCTGTAGAGCCGTTCGATTGTTTCCACGATTCGTGCGTGCAAATCCCGCCGCCGCTCCTGCAGGAGACTCCCATGGGCCACGTCGTGGGTAAGCGCGTGCTTGAAGGTGTACTCCAGGTCCGGGAACAGACGCACCTCGTACAGATATTCGGCGTCCTGCAAGCGCGCGATCGACTGTCTCAGGTCTGTTTCGGGTAAATCGGCAATTGCCTCCAGCAAGGCAAACGGCACATCCTTGCCGATCACCGCGGCAGTCTGCAGCAGCCGCTTGTCTTCCGGCCGCAACCGGTCGATGCGAGCGGCGAGCACCGCCTGCACGGTGGCTGGTACCTGAATGTCTTGCAGTGATTTGACGAGGTGGTAGCCGCCCCGGTCTCCCGCGAGGGCGTGAGTTTCGACCAGCGTGCGCACGCTTTCCTCAAGGAAGAAGGGATTGCCCTCGGTGCGCTCGATCAGGACTTGCTTGAGTGGCTCGATGCTCTTATCCGGCCCCAACAGACCGTGCAGCAGTTCCTGTGCGCTCTCAGCGGTAAGCGGATCGAGCCGCAGTTGGGAGTAGTAGGTACGGCTGCCCCAAGGGTGCCGATACTCGGGCCGATAATTGAAGAGCAGCAGGAGTCTCGCCGTCGGGACACTGTCCATCATCCCGTTTAGAAACTCTTGGGTTTCGGAATCGATCCAGTGCAGGTCTTCGAACACCAGGATCAGCGGCTGAGCTTGCGCTTCGCGAAGCCATAAGCGTTTCAAAGCATCCAGGGTTTGGCGCCGACGCTGTGGCGGGTCAAGCCGTTGCCACTGATCTTCTGCCACAGGCTGATCCAATAGCGCGAGCAGCGGCAAGAGCAGCGGCTCCAGCGAGCGATCCAGGGTCAGAAGCTTGCCGGTGATTTTCTCACGGATGGCGCGCGCATCGTCGTTGTCTGCAATTTTGAAATAACCCTTGAGCAGATCGATGACCGGTAAGTACGGTGTCGCCTTGCCGTAGGACACCGAACTGGCTTCGACGATAAGCCAGCCTTGGGTACGGTGGGAGTGAGTGAATTCCCAGAACAACCGCGACTTTCCCACACCCGGCTCGCCCACGATTGCAACGACCTGGCCT
>JANLWJ010000117.1:0-1567 GCA_031364455.1 Actinomycetes bacterium
CGAATCATCGCAAGGCTGATCAGAAGCACCACACCGACGGCGATCAGGTAGAACGGAGGGATCGACCGGTCCTTTACGTATACGAAGGGGCGGTCATCTTGAGTCGGCGCGGGGGCGTCGGCGCTGATCGGTTCTGTGGTGTTCGCGCAGCGCTGGAGCTCGAAGTCGACGTTGGCCGAGAGTACCGCTTGCCCTTGGGCATCGCCGATTCGGTCGATGCAGACCTCGTGGCCGAATGCTGTGGCTACCGTTGCGCTGAGGCGGTCGATCAACCAGTCCTCGCGGTAGTAGTTGTACATCGCGAAGCCGCCAGTCGGCGTGAGCCGCTCGCGGGCGGCGTCCATCGCTTCCTGCGTGAACAGGTAGCTCTCGAGGCGAACTCCCCCAGCACCATTAACGAGGGTCAGGGAGTCGGGCAGGGCAAAGAGAATGAGGTCGAACGACTTGTCGGTTCGCTCGAGGAAGGCACGACCGTCGCCGACAACGGTCGTCACACGTGGGTCGTCATAGGGGCGGTCCGGGTGGAGCTCGCGCCCGAGTTGAAGGAGCCGCGGGTCGATCTCGACGGCCGTGACCGAGGTTGCGCCCTTCTCCAAGGCGATGGCCACGTCATTGCCGGTACCTGCGCCGACGATGAGGACGTCCCCGATGGGGTCACCGGCAACCCGGTCATACGGCAGTCCGTACTGGGGCTCATTGGCGAGCTTGGTCTCGATGGTCTGGATCGCCTGGTGGGGGACTCCATTCGCACTCACGAGCACACCCGTCGGCAGCTCGTCGAGGGTTAGCTTGCTGTACGGGGACCAGCTGAGGCCGACCGTCGATGCCTCGACGATGAGGATGGCGGCGAAGGCAATGAGCGATGCGGCGGTCACCACCGATGGGCGTGGTCCGCTCAATGCGAGCCAAAGGATGGCGACCACCGCTCCCCATACCCCCGAGCCGACTCCCGTGAACGCGAGTCCGGTGAACACCGCGATCCCGATCAGGCTTCCGACGAGGTCCCACCGATAGGCGGTCAGTGGTGCCAGCTTCTTGAACTCGCGCGCCACCAGCTCTGCTGGTCCAACCATGACGGCCGCGACAGCCACGAAGAGCAGAGGAAGCGTCAGCCACATAGGCGGGCCAGTGACCTCAACGTTCGTGAAGTACAGGACGTCTGAGTCCGTTCGGTTAATGCCAACGGGGAAGACGAAAACCGCCGCGATTGTCACGAGCAGAACAGCGGCTGGCCAGCGCGCAGGCTCCGGCTTGCGGCCGGCCCGTACGAAGCCGAGTCCGATGCCCAGGAACGACCCCAGCAGCACGAAGTTGGTGAAGTACCCCAGGTGGACGACATTCGCCCCAAGCCAGCGGATCAGGACGAGCTCGAGAAAGAGCATCAGGGCGCTTGCCAGTACTAGGCGCACAGTTGGCTTCACGTGGTCAATTCCAAGTTCGTCGTCGACCGTGAGGCCCGTTGAGGTTGTGCGGCTAGGGACTCGCGCCACCTTAGGGCGAGAACCCCCACCACAATGATCAGAAGGAGGTTTCGCAGCTGTAGAACCGCCCATGGGAGGGCCTCGCC
>JANLWJ010000150.1:0-2240 GCA_031364455.1 Actinomycetes bacterium
CAAACCAGCCACGCTCGAGACCGGATTCGAGGTCGGTGTGCCGCTCTTCATCACCCAGGGCGAGCGGATCAGGGTGGACACCCGCGACGGCAGCTACCTCGGTCGCGCCTGACCAGTGGGAGCCCGACACAAGGCACGCAAGCGCGCGCTCGACATCCTTTTCGAGGCCGACCAGCGTGGTGAGCCGATCGACGTGGTTCTCGCGGGTCGCGCCGATCATGGCGACCCTGACCGCAACGCCTACACCGAGACGCTGGTCTCCGGTGTCGTTGCGCATGCCGACGAGATCGACGCCCTGATCGAGGCCAATGCCATCGACTGGAGCCTGGACCGGATGCCTGCTGTCGACAGGGCGTTGCTCCGACTGGCCACCTATGAGCTGCGCTGGGGGCCCGACATCGCCCCGGCGGTGGCCATCGACGAAGCCGTCGAGCTGGCCAAAGAGCTATCGACCGACGAGTCGCCAGGTTTCGTCAACGGCGTCCTAGGGCGGATCGCCGTGGCCGGCCCTGCTGACCCTGCCTAAGGGTGCCCCGGGAGGGACTTGAACCCTCATGCCTTTCGGCAACGGATTTTGAATCCGCCGCGTCTGCCAATTCCGCCACCGGGGCCACCGGGCCCCGCCGTGCCTGGGGCCACGGCAGTCTACTCAAGTGGGGCGCGCCAAGGCTCGGCCCAGGCTCAGCACTGGATCGCCGTCTCACACCTGTTAATGGTCACAGATTGTCATCGATAGGTCACGATGCCGCAACGACCCACGCCAATACGCCTTCTCCAGGCTGCGTCCACCGCATTGGGCGACTAGTTTTCGATCATCAACCGGCAATCGCGCCGGCCCTTGGGCCCTAGGGCCCGATCGGCAAGGAGTAATGAATGATTCGAGCAAACGCCACTTGGCGTCTGGTCGCCGTCGCTGGTGCTGCGGGCATTGTGCTCGCAGCCTGCGGCAGTGACGACGGTGGAAGCACCACCGATACCGCCACCGAGCCTGCAGCGACGGGCACCGCCCTCTATGTCGTCGATGGCAACATTGGCAACGGTCCGTTGGGTGCGCTCAAGCCCGGCACGCTAGAAGGAGTCAAGGGAACTCTTCCAGGCGCCGAGATCGACGACGCTTTCAAGGAGCGGCTGAACGAGGTCAATGCCGACCTGGTCACCATTGGCTACTCATACGCGCCGGAGTCCTACGACTCAGTGATCACGATCGCGCTGGCCGCTCAGACGGCCGAATCCGATGCCGGTAGCGACATGGCCAAGGTGATGCAGGAAGTCACCATCAACGGCACGAAGTGCACTGAGTACGCCGAGTGCAACGAGCTGATCAAGGCCGGCGAAGACATTGACTACGACGGCAAGTCCGGCCCCATCGAGCTCGACTCGTTTGGTGACCCGACGTCTGCGTCCATCGGCATCTACCAGTACGACGCCGTGAACACCGTGCCCGGATACAACGCTGATGGCGAAGCGATCGACTACATCGCCGACACCATTGACCCGACCGAGGGCACTCCGCCCGCCTTCACCGACAAGATCAATGACGGTGCTGACGGACAGCTTCAGATCGGTGGCTACCTGCCGCTGACCGGCTCCCTTGCGTCACTTGGCCCGCCCGAGGTCGCTGCCGTCGAGCTCGCGATCGAAGAGATCAATGGCGAAGGTGGCGTGCTAGGCAAGGACATCGAGTGGTTCCCGGGTGACTCCAGCGACTCTTCTGACTTCAAGACGGGCACGCAGACGATTCAGAGCCACATCGCGAAGGGCGTCGACGCCATCATTGGCGCTGCTTCATCCAGCGTCACGCTGAACACGGTCAAGTTGGTCACTGACGCCGGCATCTTGCAGATGTCGCCTGCTGCCACGTCACCGGACCTGACCGTTGTCAAAGACGGTGGACTCCTGTGGCGCGTTTCGCCATCGGATGTACTGCAGGGCCGCATCTTGGCTAACCTCATGCTCGAGGATGGCGTCAGCAATGTGGCAATCCTTTCGCTGCAGGACGCCTACGGCGAGGGTCTGGCGAAGTACACCAACATCCCGTTCGAAGAGGGCGGCGGCACCGTGGTGACCGAACCGGACACTGAGGAGAAGGCGATCTTCTACGACCCCACCGCGCAGTCCTTCAGCGCTGAGGTCAGCGAGATCAAGTCCCTCGACCCGGATGCGATCGTCTTGATCGGGTTCGACGAATCGGCCAAGGTGGTCGACGAGATGGTCAAGCAGGGCATCGGTCCAAACAGCGA
>JANLWJ010000142.1:0-13153 GCA_031364455.1 Actinomycetes bacterium
CCAGCACCATGCGGCCGACCCGCTGCGGGAAGAGCTCGGCGTAGATGGCTCCGAGCTCAGTGCCGTAGCTAGCCCCAAAGTAGTTGAGCCGCGGTTCGTCCACAGCCGCGCGCAGGATGTCGATGTCTCTGGCAGAACTGAAGGTGCCCAGCTGCGGAATCAGGGAAGCGTCATCGGCGACGCACCCTTTTGTGAATCGCTCGTTCAGCCGAACGAGGTCGCGCACCTCAGCCGCGGTATCAGGCGTGCCGTCGGTCTCGTAGTAGACGTCGGTCTCTTCGTCGGTCATACACGAGATGGCTGTGCTTTCGCCTACGCCGCGGGGATCCCAGCCCACGATGTCGTAGTGCTCGAGCACCGGCTCGGTGAACAGCACCTCGGCAAGCTTGGCGTAACTGATCCCAGAGACGCCGGGGCCGCCCGGGTTGACGAAGAGCGAACCAAGCCTCTCGTCCTCGTTGTTCGCCGGACGCTTCAGCAGAGCGAGATCAATGGAGGCAGCACCTGGGTCCTCATAGTCGAGTGGCGCTTGGAGAGTGGTGCACTCGAACTGACCACACTCCTGCCACTCAGCCCGCTGTTCGTAGAAGGGCCGGAGCGCACTCGGCTCAGCCGTGGTGCCGCTCGGAGTCGGCACAGGTGATGCGGTCACCTCTGGCTCACCGGATGTGCACCCTGCCAGGAGCAGGCCGGCTGCCACCCCCAGTGCGAGCCGTCTGATCAACCGCGACTACCTGGAAGAACCGACTGCAACCAGTTGATGAGACCGTTGGGGTTGCGGCTCTGCGTCACGACGCGGCCGGGTCCCTGGAAGTCCATGACAAGGCCTTCGCCGGATTTCATGGTCGCCATGATTCCGCTGGTCGCCTTGCGGGTCTGCACCGAGATCGTGTCGTCGTATGCCACAAGGTGCCCGGAATCAACGGTGAAACCCTGTCCCTGCTGCAGATCGTGTACATCCATCGCTCCGTACGCAGCCAAGACGATGCGGCCTTCACCGGTGGCATGCAGCACAAAGGCGCCCTCGCCCCCGCCGAACATCTTTGCCCCGCCCCACTTCGTGTCAAGATCGACACCCACTGCGTTGGCCAGCCAGGAGCCCCTCGTGACGACGAGGGCCCGCCCGGGGACTACGTCCGCCACCCAGATGTCGCCCGGGAGGTTGGCAGCAACGTCGACCCACGTCGGTGACTGAGGGTGCCCGGTGAACGTCGTGACGAACAACGACTCACCACCCATTACGCCGCGTTTGAACGCACCCTTCAGCCCGCCCTGCATCTGGGCGTCAACGGTCACCCCGAAGGAGTGCATCGCCATCGCTCCGGACTCAGCACGGACCTGCTCGCCGGCTGCTAGGTGGATACGGGCGACAGAGAAGCTCGGCTGGTGACGAAGTTCGACCTGCATGTGACCTCCTGGTTAGCTGGCGCGCAGCGCCAGTGCCAACTCTTCTACCGCAAGGAGCGGCGTGACATACGCCGTGATCTTCTCGCGAGCCTCAAGTATTGCCTCCATCGCCCGCATCGTCATCTCTGGCTCGCAGCGCCCCGCGACCTTCTCGATGCTGCCCAGCATCTCACCATTGACCAGGGCTACTTTGCCACCGACTTGAACGACCAGAACATCGCGGTAGAAGGCCAGGAGGTCCTGGAGGTCCCGGTCGAGCTCGTCGATCGTCGCGCGCTTGCGCCGCTTGTCCTGACCCTCCTTGAGTCGCTTGAAGTCCGAACGAGCCCACTTGGGAGGTCGATCCGGGTTCTCAACACCCATGCCACGAGCCAACTCTGCGCGCTCGACCTCATCAACGGACTTGGTTCGCCCGGCTCCACGCTCAGTGGCTGCGTCCACGAGTTCACGGGCCGACAGCAGCGCTGCCCCCAGCGAGCCAACATTGACCGGCAGCGACAGGGTCGCGGCCCTGGTGATCCGGGCCCGCTCATCGCGGGCCAGCCCTCTAGCGCGTCCGATGTGACCCATCGACGCGCGCGCGGCGAACGACGCCATGGCCTCGTCGACGCCGTCGCGCTCGACCAGGTGTCTGGCGACGTCAGTCGTCGTGGGGGTGGTCAGCACCACGTGACGACAACGTGACCGGATCGTCGGGAGGACATCCTCCATCGACGGCGCGCAGAGCAACCAGACCGTGTGTGGCGTCGGCTCCTCCAGCGACTTGAGAAGGGCGTTGTTGGCAGCCTCGGTGAGCCGGTCGGCGTCCTCGAGAACGATCACCCGCCAGCGTGCGATCGACGGTGCGGTGGATGCCTCCAGCACTAGCGCGCGTGCGCGTTCGACCGAGATAGTCATTGACTCGGTCGCCACGTGCTCGACGTCGGCATGTGATCCGAGCATCGCAGTGTGGCAGTCGGGGCAGTGACCGCATCCGCCCTCAGGGCACACGAGCGCCGCGGCGAACGCGCCGGCTGCCACCGACCGGCCCGAGCCGGGTGGTCCGGTGAATAGCCACGCGTGAGTCATCGCCGACCCGGGCGAGGGAAGGGCTGCGTCACGCACAGCGCGAGCCAGCGTCTCCACGGCACGCCGCTGCCCCACCATGGCATCGAAGACACTCATGGGAGACGTTCCAGCACCGCATCGCGAACGGCCACAGCAACGACGTCAACCGCCGCCGTCGCGTCAAGTACCAGGTACCGATCTGGGTTTCGGCTGCTCAATGCAAGGAAGTGCTCCCGAACTCGCTGATGAAAGGCGAGCGGCTCGGACTCGAGGCGATCGGCGGGAGAATCGAAGCGAGTGAGCCCGACGGCTGGATCGATGTCGAGGACGATCGTGAGGTCGGGCCACAGCCCGCTCGACGCCCACCGTGAGATGTACTCGATATCGGCAGGGTCGAGCGTGCGGCCAGCACCTTGGTAAGCGATGGACGAGTCGATGTACCGGTCGGTGATGCAGACCGACCCGGCAGCCAGCGCCGGCGCCACCACCGACGCCACATGCTCGGCGCGGTCGGCCGCATAGAGGAGCGCCTCAGTACGCGGGTCGATGTCGCCGGTCTGATGGCCGAGCAGGATTTGGCGCAGCTGGCGGCCCACCTCGGTGTCGCCCGGCTCGAATGTGGTGAGCACCTCGCGCCCCTGGTCTGTCAGAGAGTCGGCGAGCAACCGCACCTGCGTGCTCTTGCCAGCACCCTCTCCGCCCTCGAAGGCGACGAAGAATCCAGGTCTGGGTACAGGCACCCGTCCAACCTATCCCGACCCCCCGACGCCTCGAAGGGGCTACTTCTTGGCGGCCGTCTTCTTGGCTGTCGCTTTCTTGGCTGCGCCCTTCTTGACGGTCCGCTTGGTGGTGCGCGGTGCCGCCTTCTTGGCTCCACGCTTCTTGGTGGACGGTCCCTGGGCGCGCTTGTCGGCGAGCAGCTCGGCGGCCCGCTCGATCGTGATCGTCTCCGGGGTGTCGGTCCTGCGGAGCGTGGCGTTGGTCTCGCCGTCGGTTGCGTACGCCCCGAAGCGGCCGTCCTTGACCAAAACTGTGAGCCCGGTGACCGGGTCCGGGCCGAGATCGCGCAGCGGTGGCGCAGCAGCTCGCCGACCGCGCTGTTTCGGCTGGGCATAGATCGCCAGCGCCTCGTCGAGGGTGACGGTGAACATCTGCTCTTCGGACTCCAACGACCGAGAGTCGGTGCCCTTCTTCAAGTACGGGCCGTAGCGGCCGTTCTGCACGGTGATCTCCGCGTCATCTGACGGGTCGACCCCGACCACACGCGGCAGCGACAGCAGCCGCACGGCGTCGTCGATCGTGACGGTGTCGAGGGTCATCGTCGACAGCAGCGACCCGGTGCGTGGCTTGACTGCGTTCTTGCCTGTCTTCGGAACGTCGTCGGGGAGAATCTCGGTGACGTAGGGGCCGTACCGCCCGGACTTGGCCACGATCTCGCGCCCGGTCTCTGGGTGTGTGCCGAGCTCGCGGTCCCCGGACGGGGCGTCGAGCAGTTCTTTGGCCTTGTCGATGGTCAGCTCGTCCGGTGTCATGTCGTGCGGGACGTTCGCGCGCTCAAGGTCATCGCCATCGCCGCGCTGGACGTAAGGCCCAAACCGGCCGACCCGCAAGACAATGCCGTCGCCGAGCGGCATCGAGTTGACCTCGCGAGCGTCAATCTCGCCCATGTTGCTCACCAGCGGGTGCAGCCCCGGGAACCCCCGACCCGCGTCACCGAAGTAGAACCCTTCGAGCACGCGTTGACGAGGCGTCTCGCCGGCAGCAACGAGGTCGAGGATCTCCTCCATACGTGCGGTGAAGCTGTAGTCGACGAGGTCGGCGAAGTGCTGCTCCATGAGGTTGACGACACTGAACGCGACGAAGGACGGGACAAGCGCGGTACCGCGCTTGAACACGTATCCCCGGTCGACGATCGTGCTGATGGTCGCCGCATAGGTCGACGGACGCCCGATGCCACGCTCTTCGAGCGCCTTGACCAAGCTCGCCTCTGTGTAACGGGCCGGCGGGTTGGTGGAGTGGCCTTCGGCCTCCAGCTCGAGCGCGGTGATCGTGTCGCCCTCGCTCAAGGCGGGCAACCGGCGCTCGTCCTCTTCATCGGCGGCCTCTACGTCGGCGTCCTTACCTTCTTCGTAGACGGCCAAGAACCCGCGATGGGTGATGACCGTTCCAGTTGCGGAGAACTCGGCATCGCGACCGTCGGTGGCTACGCCCCCGAACTTGACGGTCATTGTCGTTCCGCGCGCATCTGACATCTGCGACGCCAGGGTCCGCTTCCAGATCAGCTCGTACATCTTGAGCTCGTCGGGCGAGAGCTCGGACCCCAGCTCACCCGGCGTCCGAAAGGTGTCTCCAGCCGGACGGATGGCTTCGTGCGCCTCCTGCGCGTTCTTGACCTTCTTGGCCCACGACCGCGGCTTGTCGCTGACGTGGTCGGCGCCGTAGAGCTCAGTCACCTGCGCCCGCGCTGCCGCAACGGCCGTAGCCGACAGCGTCGTCGAGTCGGTGCGCATATAGGTGATGAAGCCGTTCTCGTACAGCCGCTGGGCGATGCGCATCGCCGTCTGGGCCGACATCCGCAGCTTGCGGCTGGCTTCTTGCTGCAGCGTTGAGGTGATGAATGGCGCTGCGGGCGAGCGCCGGTACGGCTTCTCCTCCACCGAGCGCACCGATAGCGCAACGCCGGTCAGCGCATCAGACAGTGAGCGCGCGGACGTCTCGTCGAGAACAACAACACCGTCCGGCTTCTTAAGCTGTGCCTTGTCGTCGAAGTCACTGCCCCGCGCAATGCGTCGACCGTCGACGCCGACCAGCGTCGCGGTAAATCGCGACGGGTCGAACGTTCCGGCAATGTCCCAGTAACCAGCGGACACGAAGGCCATGCGTGCGCGTTCGCGTTCGACGACCAGGCGCGTCGCGACCGACTGCACCCGGCCGGCTGAGAGCCCGGTCGTGACCTTCTTCCAGAGGACCGGTGAGACCTCGTACCCGTAGAGCCGGTCGATGATCCGGCGCGCCTCTTGTGCGTCGACGAGCCGCTGGTCTAACTCTCTGGGCGACTCCGCAGCGGCGCGGATGGCGTCCTTGGTGATCTCGTGGAAGACCATCCGATGGACCGGAACCGTCGGCTTGAGTACCTGCAGGAGGTGCCAGGCGATCGCCTCGCCCTCGCGGTCCTCGTCAGTGGCCAGCAGCAGCTCGTCGACGTCGGCGAGCATCCTCTTCAGCTCAGCGACCTTCGACTTCTTGTCTGGACTGATCAGGTACAGGGGCTCGAAGTCGTTCTCGATGTCGACGCCGAGCCTGGCCCACTTCTCCTTCTTGTACTTCGCGGGAATGTCAGCTGCACTCTTGGGGAGATCACGGATGTGGCCGACGCTGGCCTCGACCTCGTACCCCTCACCGAGGTACCCGCGGATCGTCTTGGCCTTCGCCGGCGACTCGACGATCACCAGGCGTCGGGTCACGCCATCGTCGCTGGCCGCCACGTCGGTTGCTCCTCATCAGTTGGGTCCGCCCCGCTGGAAGAGACGTCGCGGGGGAGTCTGACCGCACCAGGGGCGGTCTTGTCAAACCACAGGGACGCTAGCAGCGTGTCGCAGGCTCAGCGCAACGGCCTCTCAGCGGACGAAGCCCTCCGCCGCCAGCTGACCCAGTACGGGAACGGCGGCCGCCAGCGCTCCCTCAGGCTCAACTCCGTGTTCAGCGGCGGCGAGCACAACGGCATCAGCAGCCGGCCGGACGCCGTCGAGGGCAGCCAGCAGACCGAGCCCGAAGGCATCGACCGGCCCTGACCAGCCCATTCCGGTCGACCGCCGCAGAATGGCCACCACGTCCGAAGCCCCAACCGCGTGGTGCCTCTCGACCATGACATCTGGACCCACTCGAAGTGGCTGCATGAGGATATTCGCGGGCGCGCCGTCCAGCACGTCCTGGACAGCGAACCACCGCTCCACATCGGGGGCCACCGGCTGCACCCACTCCTGCGGCACGTGCTGGAAGCGTTGAACCGGTGAGTCTCGATCAGCACGGTGGAGGGTGATCAGTCCGAAGCCGATACCCAGCGCGCCACGTCCCGCAAGAGTCGACATCCAGGCGTCATAGAGGCGGCGGTACGCCGGCGAGCACTGCTCACCCGCATCACGCAACCACATCTCGACGTACGCCGCCGGGTCCTGAACGTCGCGTTGGATCACCCACGCGTCGAGCCCGGAGTCGGCGACCCAACCCCTGGGGTGCGCCGCCCAGTCGTCCCCATCGGTGATCTCCCAGTTGGCAAGTAGCTGGCACCAGCCGGACTCGGCCAGGTGGTCAGCAGCACCGCGAACCACCGATGCGCAGACCGCGTCACCATCAAGCCCTGAGTCCCGGTAGTCGTGCCTTGCATCGCCGGGGGAACCGATAACGAACGGTGGGTTGCTCACGACCAGGTCGAACCGCTCGCCAGCTACCGGTTCGAAGAGGCTCCCCCCACGCACTTCGAGCGGGATCTGGTTCACCGCCGCGTTGAACGCTGCCAGCTGCAGGCAACGGTCGCTGATGTCGGTGCCGACCACCTCGTCGGCGTGCCCCGCGAGGTGGAACGCTTGGACCCCACACCCGGTGCCAAGATCGAGGGCCCGACCGATCTGTGGCCGCACCGTGCACTGCGCGAGCATGGTCGAAGCCCCGCCGACCCCAAGAACGTGGTCTCTGGCGGTCGGACGACCGGTGCGCCTGGCTGACCAGTCTGAGGCAACGAACCAGTCATGTTCGTCAGCGGCGTAGGGGGCGAGCTCCACCAGAGCCCTGACCTGGTCGTCGGCAACCTCAACCAGGTCACCGAGCTCTCGGGGATCAAGCTCCAGGGCATTGGCGGCCGTCTGCTCGGCAACCGGCTCGCCAAGCAGAAAGAGCCTGATCACTGCCGCGAGCGGAGAGCCATCCCCGGCAACGCCCCGCGTCGCAGGAACAGTCTCCTCACGGTCCAGGGCATCGGACGCGACCGGTCCCAGAAGACGACGCACGCCCTCAACCGTGTAGTCGAGGGCGTGCAGTCGATCGGCAAGTCGCGCCGGTAGGTCGCCTCCGGGGAGGCGCACCGGCTCTACTCCTCGCCGACCGTGATGCTCCTGCGCTTGCTGATGACGACGGCCACCACGACCACAGCGGTCGCGGAGAGCGCGATGAGAACCCGCAGCGTCGTGTTGGCGTCGTCGCCCACCGAGAGCTGTACGATCGCCGGCGCGATCAGCAGAGCAACGAGGTTCATCACCTTGATCAGCGGGTTGATAGACGGACCGGCGGTGTCCTTGAACGGGTCACCTACGGTGTCACCGATCACCGTTGCCTCGTGAGCTGCAGACCCCTTGCCGCCGTAGTTGCCGTCCTCAACAAACTTCTTGGCGTTGTCCCACGCACCACCTGAGTTGGCAAGGAAAATTGCCATCAGCACGCCGGTCGCGATGGTGCCGGCAAGGAACGCACCGAGTGCGCCGACGCCGAGACCGAAGCCGACGGCGATCGGCGTCAGGACGGCGAGCAGACCAGGTGTGGTCAGCTCGCGAAGCGAGTCGCGGGTGACGATGTCGACGACCTTGCCGTACTCAGGACGCTCGGTGTAGTCCATGATCCCGGGGTGCTCGCGGAACTGGCGACGAACCTCGAAGATCACCGCACCGGCAGCACGCGAGACGGCATTGATCGCCAGCCCGGAGAACAGGAACACCACGGCTGCGCCGATCAGGAGCCCGACCAAGTTGCGCGGGTTGGAGACGTCGATGATGCCTGCGTACTGTGCGATGTCGATCTCCGGGAGCGCAAGAAGCGCCGCGCCGCCTGCCTCATTGGCGGCGAACAGGATGCTCTCGCGGAACGATCCGAAGAGAGCGGTGGCGGCGAGCACGGCCGTGGCGATCGCGATGCCCTTGGTGATCGCCTTGGTGGTGTTCCCCACCGCGTCGAGGCTGGTCAGGATCTGAGCACCATCACCATCGACATCACCGGACATCTCCGCGATGCCCTGTGCATTGTCCGAGACGGGGCCAAAGGTGTCCATCGCGACGATGACCCCGACCGTTGTGAGCAGACCGGTACCGGCCAGGGCGACTGCGAAGAGCGAGAGTGTGATCGACCCGGCGCCGAGCAAGAAGGCACCGTAGATAGCCGCGCCGATGAGGAGCGCCGAGTAGACCGCCGACTCCAGGCCTAGCGAGATGCCGGACAAGATGACGGTCGCTGGTCCGGTGAGCGACGACTTTGCGACGTCGTCGACGGGACGGCGGTTGGTCTCGGTGAAGTAGCCGGTCAGCTGCTGAATCGCAGCGGCCAGAACGATTCCGATGAGTACTGCGCCGATCGTCAGGGCCCTCAGGTTGTACGTCTGGATATCCACAGCGGCAAACACGGCGCTGTTCCCACTGACCACTACGCCGGTGAGATCAACCGCGCGGGCCGGAATGAGCCAGAACGACGCGCCGATGACCATGACGGCCGAAACCGCTGCAGAGATGAAGAAGCCCCTGGTGATGGCCGTCATGCCCGACCGGTCGCCGGGACGCGGGACGATCGACAAGATGCCGATGACGGCAGTGATGACACCGATCGCCGGAACGACCAGCGGGAACACCAGGCCGATGTCGCCGAAGGCGGCCTTGCCCAGGATCAATGCGGCAACGAGGGTGACGGCGTACGACTCGAAGAGGTCGGCAGCCATACCGGCGCAGTCGCCGACGTTGTCGCCGACATTGTCAGCGATCGTCGCGGCGTTGCGCGGGTCGTCCTCAGGGATGCCCTGCTCGACCTTGCCGACCAGGTCGGCGCCGACGTCAGCAGCCTTGGTAAAGATCCCGCCACCGACACGCATGAACATGGCGAGCATCGCCGCACCAAGACCGAAGCCTTCGAGAACCTCGGGCGCATCGCCCTGGTAGATGAGCACCACCGAGGCTGCCCCAAGAAGGCCGAGGCCAACGGTGAACATCCCCGCCACGCCACCGGTGCGGATACCAATCTTCATGGCCGGTTGCTCACCACCATCGCGAGCGGCTGCAGCGACGCGGACGTTGGCCCGAACCGCAAGCCACATGCCGACGTAACCGGTGATCGCAGAGAAGAGCGCACCGATGATGAAGAAGGCTGAGCGCCCGATCTTCAGTGACGTGGTGTCAGCCGGGAGGAGGAAGAGGAGGAAGAACACCACGACCGCGAAGATGGCCAGCGTGCGGAACTGTCGCGCCAGATAGGCCGACGCTCCCTCCTGAACGGCCTGGGCGATCTCTTGCATGCGCTCGGTTCCTTCTGGTGCAGCAAGTACCTGACGCACCAGGACGCCGGCAAAGGCGATTGCCATGACAGCGATCAGCGCAACGATCGCGACGTAGGTGAGCTGCTGGGAAGTCAGGTCGATCGAGACCTCTCCCATGGCGAGCAACGACATCAATCCTCCTCGAGGGCAGGCACCACCGGACCATGCGCCTGGTGGGCCGCTGGGGAGTCTATTCAGGGGCCGAGCGGTTAGGTAAGGAACCCCGGCGAGTCGCCGCCTGGAGATACTTCTCGGAGGTCACAGGTCGGTTACGCCCAGCGTTGGCACGCCGCGCTTGCCAGACTGACCCCATGCCGGATCCGGACGCCCTCCTCCAACGCTTGGCGGCAGTCGGCGACCGGGGAGAGCGGCTGACCCACGTGGAACGGCTGCCCGAACGCCCAGGACGTACCAGCGCATGGCCGCCATGGCTCCACCCTTCGCTACGCGAGGCGCTGACTGACAGCGGGATCGAGGCCCCGTGGCAGCACCAGGTGGAGGTCGCCAACCTGGCTCACTCGGGCCGCTCGGCGGTCATCTCGACCGGAACCGCATCCGGAAAGTCGCTGGCCTACCTGATGCCAGCGGTCAACGAGGTGCTCACCAGCCGCGACGAAGGGCTCGAGCGCGGAGCCACCGTTCTCTACCTCAGCCCGACGAAGGCGCTCGCCGCCGACCAACGCCGACGGATCGACGCGCTCTCGGTTGACGGGCTTCGGGTCGCGACCTACGACGGAGACACACCCAGCGAGGAGCGGGAGTGGGTACGCAACTACGCCAACGTCGTGTTGACCAACCCCGACATGTTGCACCACTCGATGCTCCCGGGGCACGCGCGCTGGGCGTCCTTCCTGCGCCGGCTCCGTTTCGTCGTCATCGACGAGATGCATCACTATCGCGGGCTGTTCGGCGCGCACGTGGCCGCCGTCATCCGCCGGCTCCGCCGCATCGCCGCGCGCTACGGCTCAGAGCCGACGTTCCTCCTGGCCTCGGCGACCGCCTCCGACCCCGAGATCACTGCCGAGCGGCTGACCGGCGTTCCGTGCGTGGCCGTCAGCGACGATGCCTCGCCGCGCGGTGCGACCGTGTTCGCACTCTGGGAACCGCCGTTCACCGATCTGCACGGTGAACGGGGCGCCCCCGTTCGCCGTACGGCCGCGGCAGAAGTTGCCTCGCTGCTCACCGACCTGGTGATCAACGATGTACGCACCCTGGCGTTCGTGCGCTCGCGACGCGGCGCCGAGGTCGTCTCCCTCCTGGCCCGGCATGCCCTCGAAGAGATAGACCCTGATCTCCCCCGCACTGTCGCCGCATATCGCGCAGGGTTCCTGCCTGAGGAACGCCGACTGTTGGAGAAGCGCCTCACCTCAGGAGACCTGCGCGGCGTCGCAGCGACCAGCGCCCTCGAGCTCGGCATCGACGTTGCCGGTCTTGACGCGGTGCTGCTTGCGGGCTGGCCCGGAACCCGCGCTTCCCTCTGGCAGCAGGCTGGCCGAGCGGGTCGAGCAGGCCAAGGTGCGCTCGCGATCCTGGTGGCCCGCGACGACCCACTCGACACCTACCTGGTGCACCACCCGGACGCGATCTTCGGCCAACCGGTCGAGGCGACCGTCTTCGACCCCCAGAACCCCTACGTACTCGGCCCGCATCTGGCAGCAGCCGCTGCCGAGCTGCCACTGACGTCCGATGACCTGAATCTCTTCGGCGACGGGACAGCCGAGCTCCTGGACGCGCTCGTCGAGCGCGGTTGGCTTCGTCAGCGCCGCGCCGGATGGTTCTGGACCAAACGCGAACGAGCCACCGACCTCGCCGACCTCCGCGGCATCGGCGGAACTCCGGTGCGCGTTGTCGAGACCTCGACGGGACGGGTGCTCGGCACCGTCGACCCAGGGTCGGCGCACACCACAGTCCATACCGGGGCCGTCTACGTCCACCAGGGTGAGAGTTACGTCGTGCGCAATCTCGACCTCGACGACTCGGTCGCTCTGGTGGACGCCGCTGACCCCGATTACACGACGTCGGCCCGCGAGCTGACCGAGATCGGCGTTCTCGACACCGAGCGCCGCTCGCCGATCGGTGCCGCAACGCTTTGCTTCGGGACCGTCGAGGTCACGCGTCACGTTGTCTCATTCCTGCGTCGCCGCATCGCCACCGGCGAGGTGCTCGGCGAGGACCCGCTCGACCTGCCACCCCGAACTCTTTCGACACGGGCGGTGTGGTGGACCCTTCCGGAGACAGCCGCAACATCGATCGGCATCGAGCCTGCCGACCTTCCCGGTGCCCTGCACGCGGCAGAGCACGCCAGTATCGGCCTGCTCCCGCTCTTTGCCACCTGCGACCGCTGGGACATCGGCGGCGTCTCGACAGCCCAGCACCCAGACACCGGCGTGCCGACGGTCTTCGTCTACGACGGCGCTGCTGGCGGGGCGGGTTTTGCCGAGCACGGCTTCAGCGCCGCACAGGAGTGGCTGGCCGCAACGCGCCAGACGATCGCTGACTGCGAGTGCCTCGAGGGTTGCCCATCCTGTGTTCAGTCGCCCAAGTGTGGGAACGGCAATGACCCGCTCGACAAGGGGGCCGCCCTCAAGCTGCTCGAGCTGCTGGTCCCCTCACCCTGACGGTGCTGGCCCGACACCGGCCCGCGACGTCGCGCTGATCTCCGGCAGCAGTGCGAGCGAGGTCGAAACAGCCACTTCGACGCGGAGCACACCCTCCGAAAGCGCACAGCTCTGCAGCCGAGCTCCGTTCTCAGTCGCGACGTTGGCTGCCGTGGAGCAGGCGAGCGCTTCATCGTCCAACGACACCTGCGCACCACCGAGCGCCGCGAGGTCGGCGGCCAGCACCGCCTGGCGGTGAACGGCGAACCCACTTGCGACGACTGCGACGGTAACCGACATTAACGCCAGGAGCAGCACCGCGCCCAGCACGTAGACCGACGCCGACCCTGAGTCGCGCCTCACGGAGTGACGCCCGGCTCCAACAGCGCGGCGGCCGTCGCACGCGGTGCCGGGAGCGGCAGCGGACCCCAATGACGCCCAGGTGTGATCACCTCAACCCGTACCCAGGGACCATCGATCCAGAACCGGATCGCCGCGCCATCGGGCGCCAACTTCAGCGCCTGCGCCGTCACCACCGACTCTTCGGTCCCGATCGAGGCGGCCCGAGCAGCCGAACGAGCCGCCTCTGACGTGCGCGAAGCGTCCGAAGCGACGCCAACGACGGTCAGAAGCAGCGAGACCGCCAGGACCAGCACCGGGAGGGCAGCGGCCAGCTCGGCCGTGACCATTCCTTGCTCGCTCCGGGCGCTGGTGGGGGCCGCCCCCCCCGCCCGCCCCCCCCCCCCGCGCGCCGAAAATGTGGGTGGAAACCCAGTGGATCAACAATTTGTTCAGCAACAGCACCCACACACAAAACCCA
>JANLWJ010000218.1:0-4939 GCA_031364455.1 Actinomycetes bacterium
CTACCAGCGTGATGCCGCGCCTGGCGCCGCGAAGCCGATGATGAAGGGGGTGACCGGGGCGACAATCGAGGGAGCGATCACCTTCAACGAGGTCTCACACCGAAGGAGATGGCCGCTGCCACCGGGGGAGTACACCGTGCACCTGCTGATGGATGACCTGCCGGAGTCGTTGGCGTGCACCGACTTCGACGTCCTCTGACGCCCCAGCCCCCGAGTGCGTGGTTAGACGGTGCGGCGGATCACGGCGTCGACGGCGACCGCCGCAGGTCCAGCACCAGCCGGTCGGGCGAAGACGGGATTGAGCTCGATCAGCATCAGGGCTTCGTCGATCAAGAGCTGACCGACCCGGACTGCGAGGTCGGCGACGGCTGCGAGGTCGACAGCAGGCCGTCCGCGTCCGCCGGTCAGCAGCGCAGCGCCCCGCAGTGAGCGGATCGCTACCTCTACTCGCGCAGCGCCAGCAGGCAACGGGATGACGACAGCGTCACCTACGGCCTCGACCCAGACGCCCCCGAGCCCGACCACCAAGCACGGGACGACGGAGTCACGTCTGGCGGCGATGAGCAGTTCCACACCGGGAGCCTGCATCTGCTCGACCAGGACCGGTGTGTCGTGATGACCGTCGATCGAGCGGAGTCGGTCGAAGGCCGCGCGTGCGTCGTCAGTACCGACCACGCCGAGCTCGAGTGCACCGATGTCGCTCTTGTGCTGCACGGACGCATGGCTCAGCTTGAGTGCCATCGGCCCGTCGAACTCATAGATCAGCGCAGCGAGCTCGTCGGCGGAGGACGCGACGCCGCCGCGCGGCACCGTGATCCCGGCTTTGGCGAGGAGATGCTTCGCCTCGTGCTCGGCGAGCCACTCGCCAGCTTCAGCAGGTCCGGCGATGGCTCCGATGGAGCGCAGCCGGGCGGGGTCGCCGAACGGACGGCGCATCGCGTCGGCGACCTTGATGCCCGTTGTCAGGCCCCACACTGCGGGGACGCCGCGCTGCAGACACTTGTCGACCAAGTCCTCTGGCAACAGATCGGGCAGCGTGGACGCGACAATAACGGGCGCGTCAGAGTCCTGACCGCCGAGCAGTATTCCGTCAAGCTGACTGTTCCAGCTGTAGGTGGCCGCGGCGCCCATCTTCTGTGGCATGTCGTAGTAGACGAGTACTTGGCCGAGTGACTGGTCGGAGGCGGTCGTGCGAACGATGTTGGCGATCCCCTCGACGTCGCCCCAGATCATTGCCGTGTAGTCGAGCGGGTTTCCGATGGTTGCCGCGTGCGGGACGATTGGCTCGAGGGCTGCCTTCGTCGACTCGGCCAGTGGTGGGAGTGGGATTCCCAAGCGGTCGGCCTCGTCCGCGCTGATAGCTGCGTCACCTCCTGAGCAGGTGATGACGGCGACTCCGGCACCGACCTTGCGGCGTCCGTGGGCCATGGCCTTGGCGGTCTCGAGCAGCTCGTGCGGGTCGTCGGCCCAGGCTCCGCCGGCGTCCTCGATCAGCGCGCGCAACACCGTGGCATCCCCGGCCACAGCACCTGTGTGCGCAGCCGCCGCGCTGGCACCAAGCGTGCTGCGGCCCGACTTCAGCACCGCGACGCCGATCTCGCGCTCGGCGCACATCGCCAATCCCTCGGCAAGCCGTGCGCCGTCGCCCTCGGCCTCGAGGTAGAGCGCGATCGCGCGGACGCCCTCCTGCGCGGCGAGTGCGATGACATAGTCGGAGGCGTCGAGCACCGCCTGGTTGCCGCATGAGATGACGGTGTGCAGGTGGAGTGCGCGGGCGGCTCCGATCGCGTTCACCGCAACGTTGCCGCTCTGCGAGACGAGGGCGACGCCGCCAGCGGGCGCGATGTTGTAGCCGTCGCCCCAGAGGGGTGCGCGGCGGACGACGGAGACGAGACCGTTGCCGTTCGGACCGCAGACCGGCATGTCGTACCGCAGCGCGTTCTCACGCAGCTGTCGCTGAAGCTCGCGGCCGTGTTCGACCTCGGCGAATCCCGCTGCGATCACCACTGCGCCGCCGACGCCGAGTCGCCCGGCCTCGTCGATCAGGTCAGGGACGGTGGCGGCCGGCGTCGCGATGACGATGGCGTCGGGAACCTCGGGCAGGTCGGAGAGAGTGGGGTAGCAGCGGACGCCGAGCACGTCGGTCTCGCGGGGATGCACCCCGAAGACCGGGCCGTCGAACTGCGCGGCAACGAGGTTGTCGAGTGCCTGGTGGCCGTAGGTGTCGACGCGGGGCGATGCGCCGACAACTGCGACGGAGCGCGGGGCAAGAAGTCGGTCGAGGTTCACGGGGGTAATCCTGACTGGTTGATCAATCAGCCGTCAACGCGGGCCGCGGAGGTCAACGCGCTGGCTCACCGCAACACCATCACCGAGTGGAAGCGGAGCCCGCGGGGGTCGCGGGGAGGGTCGCCGTACTCGGTCGGGCAGCTGGGTGTGTTCATCTCGTCGACGCGGTCCGTCTGCCCGAGGACCCCGAGCCGGGCTGAATAGGGATCGGCGCGCCCGCAGAACCAATCGAGCCAGCCCCAGGTGATCACCACCGGATGCCCCGGGCGTAGCGACTCTCGGATCTGCCTGGTCAGCGGGTTACCGGGCATAGAAACGGGGACACCATCTCGGTCGAATACCTCGACGTTGGCCGTGCCGCTGAGTAAGCACCCCCTCGTGTCGGCGAGCCGGACGGTGACCCAGAGCATCTCCGAGGCCGTGCCCGGCCCCGCTTCGGCCCTGAGGGAGAACTCGTTCGCCGAGCACTTACCGATCACCGGTGTCGGTGGTTCACGGGGCTCGATCGTCACCTCAATCGTGCCGAGGTCGTCGACACCACCAAAACAGCCAGAGGTGTCGGGCGGACACATCGGATCGAACGGGGTGATCCTGACGATTCCAGGGCGTACGGCCTTCAGGTATCCGGTTCCTTTGGCGACATTCAGCTCACCTGTCAGAAAGGGAGTCTGTGGCCGCCCGTTGAAGGTGACGATACCTCCACAGCTATCCGTGACGGCACCAAGGAAGATCCTCTGACCAACGGCGATGGTCACTTCTTGCTTGACACCCTCGCTGAAGGTCAGCTGAGGGGAGGCGGGGGTGTTCATTACCGGCGGCTCGTCGCACTTCGCGGCCAGCGCTGACTGGTCCGGGTCGGGGCTTGTCGTCGGGGTGGGAGTCGCCGAAACAGCCGGCGCAGGCTGCGACGCCGGCCCGGTGCTGCCCATACCGAAACCGTCGGTCACGACGCCGACCACCAGGGCCGCTGTCAGTGCACTGGCCGCCAGAGGCACGAGCCAGGGTGCCTTGCTTCGTTCATTGGACGTCCGTGCCTGAACGCTTTCCGACAGTCCATCGGCAGACGGCGCGTCCGGTTCGTGCGCGGCGAAGGTGCGCCGCACCATGTCCTCGAAGTCACTCACCGCCGATCACCTTCCGCCCAAGCGCCCACTGCCGCAGCGTCGCCAGCCCGCGCGATGCATTCGAACGCACCGTCCCGGCCGAGCACCCGAGCAGCTCCGCGATGTCGTCGTCCGCGAGATCCTCGTAGTAGCGGAGGGTGAGAACCGCGCGCTGACGGCGTGGCAATGTGGCAAGAAGGCGCCACATGGCGTCGGTCTCGGCGATCTCTGCGTCGGGGAAGTCACCGGTGATGTCGTTCGGAATCGCCCTGGGAAGCTCACGGTTGGACAGTCGCCGTCGCCACGAGACGTCCTCGCGCACCACGATCGTCCGGACATACGCGATGGGACGCTCCGCGGAGCTCACCGTTTCCCACTTCCGGTAGGTCGTCACCAGAGCGTTCTGCACTAGGTCCTCCGCCTGTTCTCGGCTGCCGCAGAGCATGTATGCAAGCCGAAGGAGCTCGGGACCGTGGTGCGTCACGAACTCGTCGAAGCTTGCGGACATCGGCGTCCTCCACCCTTACGACGCCGCGAGCATGCGGATCTGTTGCATTGTGACGTGCATCTGTCGGTCGCAAGCGCACTCGGTGACGAAAACCGTCAACCAAGTGCGCACTCGGCGGGCCGGGAAGGTCAGAGGGTGGACGCCACCTTCAGACCCTCGAGGACGGCCTCCTCGACGGTGCGCGGTGCCAGGCAGTCGCCGACGGCGTGCACCTCACCGGGGTAGTCGACCAGCACATTGATCAGTTCGGTGACGGAGTCGTGCCCCTGCGACAACACGAGCGCTGCAACGTCGTCGACCACCACCGGTTCACCCGTGAGCACGTGCTGCAGGTAGACGCTGTCGTCGTCCGCCCCATAGATCCGCACCAGGGGGACGATCTCGACGCCAGCCAGCAGCGCCTGCTTGGTCATCTCGTCTCTCACGTACTGCTGGATGCGCTGACCGGCCATGTAGCCGTCGACGGCGAGCGTCACTTTGTGGCCTTGTCGCGCGAGCTGCTGGGCGACTCCGAGGCCGATCCAGTCACACCGCCAGTCGGCGACCACCACGCGTCCGGATGGGAGATCGGCGCCGTTGATGACGTCCCACGCGGTGAGCACGGTGGGGTCGTCCATCAGTTCGAGCGGGGGCACCCTTGGCGTCGCTCCGGTGGCGATGATGACCACGTCCGGCTGCTGGTCACGGACGAATCCCTCATCAACGCGCTGGCCGGTCACCACCTTGACGCCGTACCGATCGACCTCGCTCAGCAGGTTCGTAACCGCCCCACCGAACTCTGCCCGTCCCGGCAGCTGCTCAGCGAGCAGCACCTGGCCGCCGGGTCGGCGGGCGGCCTCGTAGACAGTGACGCGATGCCCGCGTTCGGCAGCGACTACGGCGGCCTTCAGGCCACCCACCCCACCGCCTATGACCATGACGTCCTTCGTCGCCGACGCCGGACGTCGGATGCCGTAGGTGAGTTCGCGTCCGGTCTCAGGATTTTGGATGCACGAGATCGGGTATCCAGCGTGGAAGTGGCCGATGCACGCCTGGTTGC
>JANLWJ010000256.1:0-3708 GCA_031364455.1 Actinomycetes bacterium
CGGACGCGCAAGGTCGCCGAAGCCGTGCCCTGCTTAATGGCAACGACCCGGCCCAGCTCCTCAATGATTCCGGTGAACATCAGGCGTTCCCTTCGGCGCGGGCTACGGCAACGTCTGGCGGGAAGAAGCGAGGGGCGGAGCGGTGCAGCCGAGCGGTCCATCGGATGTCGCCGCCCACCAGACAGACGTCATCGATGGTGAGCTCGCGCCCATCCGAGATCGTGTCGATATCGAGTGTCCCAATGACTGACGGTCCGGCACCAAGGAGCCGAGGGCCTACGTAGCCGACGACCCGATCAACTAGATCGGCCCGCACGAACGCAGCCGCAAGGGTCGGACCGCCTTCGAGGAGAACCTGGTGGACGTCCCGCGCAAAGAGGTCGTCGAGCACGGTGCCGACTTCATGCGTAGCGCACAAGAGAGTGTCTGCTGACGCATCCAGAACACGTGCGTCGAGCGGTACATCGCGCTCACCAACAACGACGCGTAGGGGTTGCCGGGGCGACTGAACGTCGTTCTTGTCTCTGGCTGTCAGCTGCGGGTCATCGGCAAGCACCGTGCCGGTACCGACGACGACGGCATCGACCTCTGTCCGCAACTGATGCACCTCCGCGCGCGACTGCGCACCGCTGATCCAGCGGCTGGTCTTGTCAACTGCGGCAACGCGGCCATCCAACGTCGCGGCGAACTTCCACGTGACCAGTGGACGCTGGTGCTCCATGGCGAACGACCAGACAGGGTTCAGCAAACGTGCTTGCCCAGCCAGCACACCGCCTATCACCTCTACGCCAGCCGCAGCCAAGGCGTCTGCGCCTCCGCGAGCGAGCGGGTTCGGGTCGGGTTGCCCGAAGACCACGCGAGCGACGCCTGCGTCGATCAGGGCTTCGCTGCACGGGCCGGTGCGTCCGGTGTGGTTGCACGGCTCGAGGGTGACGATCGCCGTCGCGCCTCGCGTCAAGTCACCTACCCGCGCCAGCGCTTCGACCTCAGCGTGTGGGTTGCCGGCGCCACGGTGGAAACCCGAGCCGATCTCGGCGCCGGATGCATCGAGCAGAACAACTCCGACCCGCGGGTTGGGGTGGGTGCGCACAGCGTCCGTCCGAGCAAGGGAGATGGCACGGGCCATCGCTTCGTGCTCGGTGGTGCTCGCCGTACCAGCCACGCCCGTCTCCTTGAGCCAATCGGGCTCCGGGGGGCACAGCATCAGGCTGCACGCGAGGTGGACCTTCGCGCCGTTCGGTCGATGTGTCTTCGCACCACCGACCCCGACGTCACCGGACCACCACCGGCCAGGTGGCCGGCTGCACGCGCCTCTCATCCGGACTTTCACCGTCGGCCTCGGAGTTTCACCGAGTCAACCGACCGCTGGATGCGGCCGGGTCGCGGGCTTTCACCGCCGGTTCGGAGTTACACCGACCCCGGAGCGTGCGTTCTTGCTGCCCCTAGTCTCTCACAGCAGCGGACTCTGCCGCGGCTCGGAGGTGAGTGACCACGGCAGCTGGGTCATCGGCGCCAAAGACTGCCGATCCGGCAACGAAGACATCGGCTCCGGCCTCGGCGGCCCGCTCGATCGTTGCCGCAGAGATGCCACCGTCCACCTGGAGCCACACCGACGAGTCACGGTCGCGGAGCAGTTGGCGGGTGCGAACGATCTTCGGGAGCACGACGTCAAGGAAGGACTGCCCACCGAACCCGGGCTCGACGGTCATCAGCAGGATCATGTCGATCTCGGGCAAAAGGTCGGTGTACGGCTCGATCGGCGTAGCCGGCTTCAAGCCCAAACCGGCCCTGGCTCCGCGTGCCCGCAGTTCACGAGCAAGGCGTACCGGTGCGTGCGCCGCCTCCACATGAAAAGTCACCGAAGCTGCCCCGGCCTCCGCGTACGCAGGCGCCCAACGGTCCGGGTCATCGATCATCAGGTGGCAGTCGAGCGGCAGCGCCGACACCTTGTGCAGCGACTCGACGATCGGCAGACCGAGAGTCAGGTTGGGCACGAAGTGGTTGTCCATGACATCGACGTGTACCCAGTCGGCGACGTCGGCGATCGAGGCGACCTCAGCCTCCAACCGAGCGAAGTCGGCCGACAGGATGCTTGGCGAGATCTGGATACCCACGGGCGCAGTCTAGGCGCACGAAGGAGCGCTACAGCGGGTTGCTCCACGCGCGGCGCCCGTCGGCGTCGACAACGGTGACCCGGCGGTACCGCGACGGCGCATATCGCGGGTCGAAGCGCACTCCAGTGATGAGGCCACTGGCATCGGTGGACAGGATCTCTCCTTGCCGGCGCCCTCCCCGACCGACTGATATGGCCAGGCCGAGCTCCTCCTCGCCCTGCAGCAGTACCGACCTCGCCGACGAGCACTCCACCTCGACCGCTCCGTCGACCACCTCGATGTGGTGGATCTCGGGGCCATGCGAGAAGTAGGCCATTCCCGCTCGCAGCGCCGCCAACACCGCCTCTTGGCTCCGCTCTGCGGCGCGCACCATCGTCCACCCGGTGCCGAGTTCGAAAAGTGGATAGTGCTGGTCATCGGTGCCGATGCCGAAGGCCTTACACCCGCGCGCCAGCAGCGCATCCCACCAGACCGACGAGTCGCCTCGCCCGGTCTCCTCGTGGCACGAGCCGTTGAAGACCTCGATCCCGGCGAACCCCTCTTGCGCCAGGAGATCCTCGAGGGGCAACTGGGTCCAGTAGGGGTGTGCGACGTAGACGACAGCACCCATGGTCTCGGCCCAGCTGACTCCGGACGTCAGATCGGGGAAGGTCCGTACCTCGTAGTTCTCCGCTGCGTTGGTGTACCAGTTGGCTCGGTCACCCCCAGGGTCGTCGGGGATGTGGTCGATCCCGTAGACGAGGAACTCAGCGCTCTGTCGTGGATAGTGCGGGTGCTCGATATCCCACCCGAGCTCAGCTGCGGGGATCGTGAGCACTCGTTCGGTAGACGGAACCTGCGTCAGTCGCCAGTGGTCGGTGACAGCGACGACGTCGAACCCCTGCTCCTCGTAGGCCAGCACGAGGTGCTCAGGGGCAAGGGTTCCGTCGCTCACGGTGCTGTGCGTGTGCAGGGCACAGCGCAGCCACTCCCCTGGCGCCAGGAATGGGTTGACGCCATCGATCGACGCCGGGGCCTGGTCTCCTGGCGCCGGCTCGCCAATCGCCACGTATGCGCTCACCCTTGCCGCAAGACTGCAGGCTGCCGCACCGCTGAACGGCGGGTGAGCACACCGGCCGCAGACCGAGCCGAGGCACTGACCGTCTTCAACCTCGCTTCAGTGAGCCGCGCACTCGGCCCGGCGACGCCAATGGCAGCCAATACCCCGCCCTCCGGGGCCAGCACCGGAACAGCCACGGACGACATACCGTCCTCGAGTTCGTCAACCGAAGTTGCATAACCCTGCTTGCGCACCGCGGGGAGCAACTTGCGGAACTGCTGCGGGTCACTGATGGTCCGGCTCGCCCGCTGCGATAGGGGCGGTTGCAGCGCTGCGTCGAGATCGGCAATCGCGCCATAGGCGGCAAAGATCTTTCCGCTGGACGAGCAGTGCAGCGGACTCCCCCGCAGCCAGATCCACGGCTCCTCGGTCGCCCCCCGGGTGGCCGCGACGTGTTCGACGTAGAGCACGGTGCGTCCCATCGGCAGTGAGAGGTAGGCGACCTCACCGGTCGCCGATGCCAGATCGCGAAGGATGGGACGCGAGACCTCGACC
>JANLWJ010000271.1:0-7059 GCA_031364455.1 Actinomycetes bacterium
TTGCCCTGGGAGGCGCCTCATGACCACGTTGACGCCGACCCGACTGGCACAGATGCCCCGGGTCAACCTGCTGCCGCCGGAGATTGCTGCGGCGGCCAAGCTGAGGCAACTGAAGATCGTGCTGGGAGTCCTTGTCGTCGCTGCGATGGCACTGGTCGTCCTCGGCTTCCTCTTCGCCAGCAGTCGAGTCGGTGGTGCTGAGGAGTCGCTTGCCGACGCGCAAGCCGATGGAGCCCAGCTTCAGTCCGATGTTGCCAGGTACGCCGAAGTGCCTCAGGTGCTCGCGGCGGTTGACACTGCTCAGGTAAACCTAGAAACGGCCATGACCCCAGAGATCCGATGGTCGTTCTACCTCAATGACCTCAGCCTGACGATCCCGCGCTCCACCAGGCTCGTCACCCTGACTGCCATTAACGACGCCGCAGCAGCACAGCTCTCCGGAACGCTCACGACCACGGACCAGGTGGTAACCCCCCTCGGCCAGGTGTCGATGGGCTCGCTCGCCTTCACGGGACGGTCAACCGACTTCGACGCAGTCGCTGCATGGCTTCAGTCGCTGGCACGTCAGAAGGGTTACCTGGAGCCTTCGGTTCAAAACGTCACGAAGGCCGAAGCTGCCGATACGCAAGGCACCTACTACGACGTCGAGTCGAGCACGCAGCTGAGTCTGGAGGCGTCGTCCGGACGCTTCCTCGAGATCGCGAACGGTGAGTGAGATGACTGATACGCGAAAGTGGACACTAGGCGCAGCCCTGATAGCGGTGCTGGTCCTGGTGGCAGGGTGGTTCCTGCTCATCTCGCCGCAGCGCGCCGAGGTCGCTGACCTCCAGGCGCAGACGGAGGCTCAGGAGAACACGAACAGCTCGTTGGACACTGAGCTGGCGGTGCTCAAGCAAGAGAACAAGAACCTTCCCGAGAAGCAGGCTGAGCTTGCTGCTCTCCAGACGAAGGTCCCGCAGACCGCAGAGCTTCCGACCTACATTCGCGAGATGCAGGAGGTTGGACGGAAGTCCGGGGTGGCGTTCACCTCTCTGACACCGACCGCCCCCGTCACTGTAGGCGGAGTGAGCTCCGAAGGCGGGGCTCTGATGCCAGAGACGCTGGCCGCTCTCAACGTCGACATGGTGGTGACCGGTAGCTTTTTCGAGATCACCAAGTTCATGAACGACCTCGAGACCGCGTCCCGCTACACGCTCGTCAGCGGCTACGTGATCGACTCCGAAGGCACTGAAACCGAATCCGGGCAAGGCACCGCAGACCTGACCGCGACGGTCAACGCCCGGATCTACCTGGTGCCTGCAACTCCTGAGGTATCCGACACGACAGCGACCGACACGACGTCGACCGCTCCGAGCCCAGCTCCGGCCCCGTAGGAGATCGCGATGTCAAACACACTCTCGACACAGAGCCCCACGATCGACGATGGTTCGGGGGCCGGTGGAAGCCGGCGCCGACTCATCATGGTCGTCGGTGGAGCCGCTCTGCTCCTCGTTCTGGGGCTCGGCGCCTACTTCCTCTTCCTCTCCGGTGGTGAGGAGGAAGACCTCGGGCCGGTCCCGAGCGGAGCAGCTGCCCAACAGGACGAGTCCAATGGCAAGAAGGACAAGGACAAGGGCGACAAGGGCAATGACAACGTGCCTGCCGAGGTCGACACCAACTTCGCGGTCGGTCGTGACCCGTTCGCGCCGCTCCCGGCCGAAGAGGTCATCCCCGCTCCGGAGCCGAAGCCAGACCCCACGACTGACACCACCGGTGGCGGCACGGGGACCACACCCGAACCGACACCGACCCCTACCCCGACACCGACCGTCGACGCCGTGACGACATACGACGTCACGCTCCGCTCGGTCAACCTGGGCAAGGACACGGCGGTGATTGAAGTCGACGGCAAGCGCTACTCGGTGAAGGCCAAGGACCTGTTCCCCAGCAGCGACATCGGTCCCTTCAAGCTGATTGGCGTCGGTGAGCTGTCTTCGGGCCAGGATACCGCCCTCGTTGTCTTCGGCTCTGACGTGACCGTCGGCCTGGTGGCAGGCAAGTCGGTGACGTTCACGACGCTGTAGCCAGATCATGCGATGCCAGATCATGCGATGCCAGATCATGCAATGTAAGTGGGGGCAGCCGTCTTCTTGAGGGCGGGCCCCACTTACACGCTCCCCGAGCCAGGGAGAGTCGCTGGAGTCTGGGAGACTGTCCGGCATGTTGCGTTGGTTGACCGCAGGTGAGTCGCACGGTCCGGCGTTGATGGCGATCGCGGAAGGGTTCCCCGCGGGTGTGGCCGTCACCACCGGCGACATCGACGTCCAACTGGCTCGTCGCAGGCTGGGATACGGCCGTGGTGCCCGAATGAAGTTCGAGCAAGACGTCGTCCGGATCCTTGGTGGGGTACGGCACGGGTTGACGATGGGTGGGCCGGTGGCGATCGAGGTCGGCAACTCCGAGTGGCCCAAGTGGGAGACGGTGATGGCGGCCGACCCCGTAGACCCGGAGGTCCTGGCGGCCCAGGCGCGTAGTGCGCCGTTGACGCGCCCACGGCCCGGTCATGCAGACCTTGTCGGAATGCAGAAGTACGACCTCGACGATGCCCGGCCCGTCCTCGAACGAGCCAGTGCCCGTGAGACCGCGGCACGGGTCGCCCTCGGCACAGTTGCGCAGGCCTTCCTGCGTCAGACGGTGGGGGCTGAAGTGGTCAGCCACGTCGTGTCGATCGGGGCGGCCGAGCTTGCTTCTGGGATGGTTCCCACCCCGGACCAGCGCGATGCCATCGACGCCGACCCGGTGCGCTGCGCCGATCCCGAGGCGAGAGCAGCGATGGTCGCGGAGATCGAGGCCGCCCGCCTCGCCGGCGACACCCTTGGTGGGGTCGTTGAGGTCGTCGTCCATGGACTGCCTCCAGGTCTCGGGAGCCACGTGCACTGGGACCGGCGCATCGACGCCCAGCTCGCGGCCGGGCTGATGGGGATTCAGGCGATCAAAGGCGTCGAGGTCGGGGATGGGTTCGACGTGGCGCGTCGCCGAGGGTCACTGGCGCACGACGAGATCGTGCCGAGCGAGTTGGGCGTACGCCGTGTCACCGGACGTTCCGGGGGCACCGAGGGTGGCATGACGACCGGCGAGGTACTCCGCGTACGCGCGGCCATGAAGCCGATCTCCACCGTTCCCCGTGCCCTGGACACCGTTGACGTAGCTACCGGCGAGCCGGCCAAGGCGATCAACCAGCGGTCGGACGTCTGCGCTGTGCCGGCGGCTGCCGTCGTTGCCGAGGCGATGGTCGCGCTGGTCCTGTCGAACGCGGTGCTGGAGAAGTTCGGCGGCGACAGCGTCGCGGAGACCTCGCGCAATCTCGCGAGCTACCTCGACCATCTCCGCATTCGGTGACCTGGTTGTGAGTGTGCAAGGACCGCGTGCGGTACTGGTCGGACCCCCTGGGTCGGGTAAGTCGACGGTGGGCAAGCAGCTGGCTGCCAGGTGGGGTGTTGACTTCCGGGATACCGACCATGATATCGAGACGGCTGCTGGTTGCTCGGTTTCAGACCTCTTCGTCCAGCAGGGTGAGGACCACTTCCGTTCGCTTGAGCGTGATGCCGTGGCCAAGGGCCTGTCCGAGCACAGCGGCGTCCTGGCGATTGGCGGGGGAGCGGTCCTTAGCGACGAGGTCCGGTCCGGACTGCTGGGCCACCTCGTGGTCCATCTCGATGTCGGCCTTGCCGCCGCAATGCAACGGCTGCAGATGAACCGGTCCCGTCCCCTCCTCGTGGGCAACGTCCGTGGACGTTGGCAGCAGCTGGCTGACGAACGGCGTCCCCTCTATCTGGCGGTAGCGACCGTTACGGTGTCCACCGATGGACTCAGCCCCACCCAGGTCGTCGATGCTGTGGTGGGCGCCGTAGCCGAGGAGACCGAGCAGTGAGCGTTGAACCACGCCGAATCACGGTGGACGGTCCTTCGCCGTACCCGGTCGTCGTTGGCGAACAGCTGCTCGGCGACCTAGGTGGCATGCTGCCCAGCGGCGCCGAGCGTGTCGCCGTGATCGCGCCGCGGGCGCTCGCCGAGACCGGCGAGGCGATCCGGCTGGACCTCGAGACCCAGGGCAGAACGGCCATCCTCATCGAGGTGCCGGACGCCGAAGAGGCGAAGACCGCAGAGGTCGCGGCGTTCTGCTGGTCGGTTCTCGGCCAGGCAGGGTTCACCAGGACCGATGCCATCGTCGCGGTCGGCGGGGGCGCGACGACCGACCTCGGGGGGTTCGTGGCTGCCACCTGGCTGCGCGGGGTCGCCGTTGTGCACGTTCCAACGACGTTGCTCGCAATGGTGGACGCTGCCGTTGGTGGCAAGACCGGGATCAACACTGCCGATGGCAAGAACCTCGTCGGTTCCTTCCACCCTCCCGTTGGTGTCCTGTGTGACCTCACTGCGCTGCGCACACTGCCGGAGAACGACTACCGGGCCGGTCTGGCCGAGGTGGTGAAGGTGGGGTTCACCCATGACCCGGTGATCCTCGACATCATCGAGGCCGATCCCGAGGCGGCGGCGCACGTTGATGGGGGAGTGGCAGCCGAGCTAGTGGCTCGGTCGGTGGCAGTCAAAGCGAAGGTGGTCGCTGCCGATCTGCGCGAGGCCGGAGACCGAGAGTTCCTCAACTACGGCCACACCCTCGGGCATGCGATCGAGAAGAACGAGCGCTACCAGTGGCGACACGGTGCCGCGGTGTCGGTCGGGCTGGTCTTTGCTGCCGAGCTGGGCCGGCTCGCCGGCCGCACCGACCCCGAGCTGGCCGATCGCCATCGCAACATCCTCACCAGCATTGGCCTGCCAACGCGCTACCGCGCTGACATGTGGGGCCGCCTCTACGAGACGATGCAGGTCGACAAGAAGACAAGGGGAAGCACGCTGCGCTTCGTGGTGCTGGACGGCCTGGCTCGCCCTGGCCGTCTCGAGGGCCCCGATCCTGCACTGCTGGCCGCCGCGTACGCAGAAGTCTCAGGTGAGGAGTGAACGTGACGAACCGACGCGTCCTGGTGCTCAACGGGCCAAATCTCGGCATGTTGGGGGCGCGTGAGCCTGACGTCTACGGCAACACCACCATGGCTGATCTCGAGCGTGCCTGTCGTGAGGCGGGGGAGTCACTCGGCCTGAGCGTCGAGGTGCGGCAGACCGACGACGAGGCCGAGCTGGTGGCCTGGCTGCACGAGGCGGCAACGGAGTCGCTGCCCGTTGTCATCAACCCGGCCGCCTTCACGCACTACTCCTACGCACTTCGCGATGCCGTTGCCATGCGCACCGCGCCGTTGATTGAGGTGCACCTCACCAACCCCGCTGCGCGGGAGAGCTTCCGCAGTCACTCGGTTGTCGCCGAGGTCGCGAGCGGGACGGTGGCCGGCTTCGGTCTGGCGTCGTACCTTCTCGCGCTCCAGGCGATCGCCCACGAGCCTTCCTGACCTGATGCCAGCCCTGCATGAACGGCGCCGGCAGCGACTGGCCGACGTCCTGACCTCGGTGGGCCTTGGCTCCGCCCTCATCACCACGCTGCTCAATGTCCGCTATCTCACCGGCTTCACCGGCTCGGCCGGCACCCTGCTCGTGAACGCCGACGGTAGCGCCGAGATCGCCACCGACAGCCGCTACGAGCTGCAGGTGGCCCAGGAGTGCCCGGACGTTAGGGCGCGGATCACCCGGTCAGGACGCCGCGAGCTGGCAGCCAGCGTCATCGGGACGGGGCTCGTCACGGTTGGGTTCGAGGACCTTTCCCTGGAAGTAGCTGCATGGCGTGAACTGCCCACCGGTGTCGAGTGGACGCCACTAGGCGGAGCCATCGACCACCTGCGGATGACCAAGGACGCCGTCGAGCTCGACCTGCTTCGGCAAGCCTGCCTGGCCAGCGACGCCACCCTTGCTGACGTCCTGCCACGGATGCGTGCTGGGATCACCGAACGTGAGGTGGCCCGCCTGATCGATGACGGCCTGCGGGACCGGTCGGAGGGACCAGGGTTCGACACCATCGTGGCATCGGGCCCCAACGGGGCGATCCCGCACCACCAGCCGAGCGACCGGCCACTCGAGCCGGGCGACCTGGTCACGATGGACTTCGGGGCCCGCGTCGGTGGCTACCACGCCGACATGACCAGGACGGTCCTCGTCGCCAGCGAGGTTGGTGGGGTTGCCCACGACTGGCAGCGCGACATCTACGAGACGGTTCGCCGTGCGCAGCAGGCCGGTGGCGATGGCCTGGGGGTGGGCCGGTTGGCGTCAGAGGTAGACGCTGCAGCTCGCGGCATCATCGTCGATGCGGGGTTCGGTGAGTACTTCGGCCACGGCCTTGGCCACGGAGTGGGGCTGCAGATCCACGAGGCGCCGTTCCTGGGTGCGACGTCCACCGATAAACTGATGGCGTCCGTGCCGGTCACTGTCGAGCCAGGGATCTACCTCCCTGGTCGTGGTGGGGTGCGGATCGAGGACACCGTCGTCGTCCACGCCGACCGCGTCGAGTCCCTCACCACGACAACTCGCGACCTACTGGTCGTCGGCTGAGCACGCCGCTCGGCCAGGATCCCATCGAGGAGAAGAACGCGCTGTGGCCACCACCAACGACCTCAAGAACGGTCTGGTCCTCAACCTCGACGGCGGCTTGTGGACGGTCATCGAGTTCCAGCACGTCAAGCCGGGCAAGGGCGGCGCCTTCGTCCGCACCAAGCTGAAGAACGTCTTGTCCGGCAAGGTCGTCGACCGGACATTCAACGCCGGCGTGAAGGTCGAGACGGCCAGCGTCGACAAGCGCGAGATGCAGTACCTCTACCAGGACGGCGAGGACTACGTCTTCATGGATACCGCCACCTACGACCAGCTGCATGTTCCGAATCCCACCGTCGGGGACGCCGCGCACTTTATGCTCGAGGGCCAGAACGCGACTGTCGCGATCCACGAGGGGACCGCTCTCTACGTCGAGCTTCCGGCGGCCGTTGAGCTAAAGATCACGTACACCGAGCCAGGCTTGCAGGGTGACCGCTCAACGGGCGGAACCAAGCCGGCCACCCTCGAGACCGGCTTTGAGGTCGGTGTTCC
>JANLWJ010000274.1:0-5301 GCA_031364455.1 Actinomycetes bacterium
GCGGTCTGGGAAGGGCTCCGGTTCCTGTCGATCCGCCGCAACCTGCTGATGACCTTCATCATCGATCTGTGCGCGATGGTTCTGGCACAGCCAAGGGCACTCTTTCCTGCGCTCGCAGCGACCACCTTCGGCGGCGGGGCCCGGACCGTTGGCCTGCTTGCGGCCGCGCCGGCCGTTGGGTCGGTGCTCGCCGGCCTTTTGTCCGGATGGCTGGGAACCGTTCGCCGCCAGGGACTCATGGTGGTCGTGATGGTCTGCGGCTATGGCGCATCCGTCGCCTTCTTCGGTCTTACCGATATCCTCACGTGGGCGATCTTCTTCCTCGCCCTCACCGGGGCGGCCGACATGGTGAGCGCGGTGTTCCGCTCCACGATCTTGCAGGTCGCAACACCCGACGAGCTCCGAGGTCGCCTACAGGGTGTCTTCGTCGTGGTGGTCGCCGGCGGTCCTCGACTCGGTGACGCGGTGATCGGGACAACGGCCGGCCTGTTGGGCGAGCAGGCCGCGATCGTGATCGGCGGGGTCGCCTGCATCGTTGCGACGCTCTTCTTCACGCTGCGCAACCGTGGGTTCATCCGCTATGACGCCCACCATCCAGTGGCTTAGCAAGCGGCCCACGTCCGAACAATCTCAAGAAGAGTCGTCCAACCAGTGACCTGGCGCCACCTTCGGCCATAGCCTGTGGGTGTGCACATTCCGTTTCAGCCGTCGGAGCGGTCGAGTCTGGGCATCGAGTGGGAACTTGAGCTCATCGACCGTGACACGCGTGAGTTGACCAGCGGTGCCACCGACATCTTGACCGAGATCGCCCTCGTGCCCGGCGAGGAACACCCCAAGGCCAAGCACGAGCTGCTCGAGTCGACAATCGAGATCATCACCGGGATCTGCTCAACGGTTGCGGAGGCGCGAGAGGATCTGGCCGGCACACTCAAGGAAGTGCAGGTCGCCGCAGCGAAGCGCAACCTGGGCGTCATGTGCTCGGGGACGCACCCCTTCACCGACTGGTCGACTCAGCAGGTCAGCCCGAACCCGCGTTACGCGCAGCTCGTCGAGCAGATGCAGTGGCTGGCGCGGCGGTTGCAGATCTTCGGTGTCCACGTGCATGTCGGTGTGCGCGCGCCGGAGAAGGCGATCCCGATCAACAACGCCTTGATGATGTACATCCCACACTTCCTGGCACTCTCGGCGTCATCGCCGTTCTGGATGGGCTCGGACACCGGACTGGCGTCGGCGCGTAGCAAGGTCTTCGAGGGGCTGCCGACCGCAGGTCTGCCCTACTCCCTGTCAGGGTGGGACGCCTTCGAGGAGTACATGGACACGCTGATCTCATCCAAGACCATCGAGTCCATCCGCGAGGTCTGGTGGGACATCCGTCCGCATCCCAACTTCGGCACCGTTGAGCTTCGCATCTGTGACGGGATACCCACTCTTGACGAGATCTCAGTGATCGCCGCGATGGCGCAGTCACTGGTCGAGTCATTCGATCGTCAGCTCGACAAGGGCTACACGCTGCCGCAACCGCGCATGTGGCTGGTGCGCGAGAACAAGTGGCGAGCGGCGCGGTACGGCCTCGACGCCGAGATCGTCGTCGATGACCTCGGGCACAGCGTCAAGCCGATCAAAGAGGCGATCCTCGAGCTCGCTGAAGACCTCGAGCCGACTGCCCGCAAGCTCGGCTGTGCAGAAGAGCTGATGAAGGTCGAGCAGCTGATGAATATCGGCGCTAGCTACGAGCGCCAGCGTGCCGCCGCGGACGCCGCTGACGGTGACCTACGTGCCGTGGTCGACGGACTACTGAGCGAGATGGACCAGGGCGTCTTCTGACGCGATCGCTGCGTCAGCTGCGACCGGCGACGAAGCGGGTCAACGCCTCAACCACCACCGAGTCGATCGGTGTCCCCGCCTTTTCCGCTGCCTTGCGCACCTGCTTGCGGAGGTCCTTGGGAACCGCAACCGTGAGCTCGACCGGCTTGCCTTCGAAGGTGGGGAGCGGCGTCTCGGTCTCGGCTTGTCGGGGGAGGGTGTCGTCGGCCCGGTCGATCGGTTTGACGCCCTTGTTCTTCTTGGGTTGCTTGGTGGCAGCTGCAGGAGCGTGCGGCACCGGATGGATGTGCTGCTCGGCGGCGACTCGTGGGGCAGCAGGATGCACGGACCCGTCGCCGGATCTCTGCAGCGCGGGACGTGGTTCGGGACGACTCACGGCTCTGTCCTCTCCGTCCGTTGGCTTTCGCTGTGCACTATGCCACTCGGCACTATGACACTGAGTCTCATGAAACCGGGCTTCATGAAACCGGGCGGAGCGGCTTGGGATCGAGCTGTGGGGCAAGTACGAGGTCGAGGTAGTTGTCGAAGATGCGGGCGACCTCACGTCCAGCCTGCGTGCGCCAGGCGTGGACCGGGGTGCACGCCCCCGCCGCTTGCTGCAGGACGGCACGGTCGGGCAAGGGTGGTTGCCAGAGCAGGTCTCCGTATGCGAGTGCGAGCTCTGCCATCCGGTAACGATGCTCTGACGAGGTCGGGCGGACGCGGTTGACGACGATCCCGGCCACCTGCAGGCGCAGGTTGGTGTCGCGCACGACGCTCATCGCGTCCAGCGCCTGCTGTGCGCCCTGAAGCGCGAAGAGGCTCGGCTCGGTGACAACGAGCCCCAGGTCGCTGGCGGTGAGGGCGTTGCGAGTGAGCTCGCCAAGGGCGGGTGGAGTGTCGATCAGGATCAGGTCGAAGCCGCTGAGGCCTTGCATGGTCACCCGGAGGCGCACGTTGCCGGCGCCCTCAGGGACAGCGCGGTGCTCGAGGGCTCGTTCACTGGCGACCAGGCTGATGTTCTCGCCCCAGCCGCTGGGGACGATGGCCTGTTCCATGATCCCCGAACGTCCATCGGCCAGTACATCGTTGCTGGTGAACTGCACGCGCTGCGGGTCCAGCACAACGGAGCTGTTCGCCTGGGGGTCGAGGTCGATCACGAGCGTCCGCAGGCCGCGCGCATGCGCCGCACTGGCCAAGCCAAGGGTCACCGACGTCTTGCCGACGCCACCCTTCAGGCTCAGCACGCTGATAACTCGCATGGGCTGAGGGTACGGGGAGGTGATCGACACGGCGGCGGGACTGTCTTCTTCGCCCCTGAACGGGTGACTGGTGGTCGCTCAGGGTGTTTGCCTGGTGACGCTGAGGTGAGCCTGAGGCGAGATGAGGTGCGCTCAGGGAAGGTGAGCTGAGGGACGCGGGGGTGAGCTGAGGAACGCGCGCCGCAGTGTTTGATGTGCGCTCGCTTTGAGGTTGGTTTGGGGGTTGTCAGGGTCGGGGTGATGGGTTAGGATCGAACATACGTTCGAAGGTGGCCTTTAGGATCTCCCTCTGGGAGTTCTGAGATTGAGGGCCTGGAGATGGTTCGGCGCCGCTGATGCGGAAGGGCCGGACAAGATGATGAGAGTCGGTATGGCTGGTCCTGCTGGATGAGCAGGAAGGCCCTCGTCTCTCCCTTGGTGAAAGCGTCGGTTGTCGACGCAGCTCGTGCAGCAGCTGACCTAGCCAAGGGACACCTGATGGGCCACGTTCACACCGATGGAGCCGGCGACCAACCGCCGGAGCCGGGATGGACGGTGCCTGGGCAGCGCAGCCGGAACCCGTTCCCACCCGGTACGTACGTCGTCGACGAGGCACGTTCGGTCTTCGATGAGTTCGTCGCCACCGCTTCTGACCTTGACGCGGCCGAGCAGCTGGTCGCGATGCGGCAGGTGATCGATCGGTTGGAGGGATTGTGGCTGGCTGCGGCTGCCGACTTCTCCGAGTCCGGCGAGCTCGCCGAGACCGGGCATCGGTCGTTGGCGTCATGGATGCGGCACCGCTGCAACCTCGCCCCCGGTGAGGCCGCCGCTCGCTCACGGGTGGCCTTTGCGGTGACCGAGTCGCAGCCGGCTACTGGCAAGGCGGTGCTCGGTGGGTCGCTGTCGTGGCGGCATGCGCAGGTGATCGGTGGGGCGCTGCGCCAGGTGCCGGCCGAGCGTCGCGACGAGGCAGAGCTGGCGCTGGTAGCCGAAGCCGAGCACCTTGACCCGGGACAGCTGCGACAGGTTGCCGACCGGTTGGTGCACTGTTTCGACCGGCAGAGCGCAGAAGATGCCGCCGTGCGGCGGCTGGATCGCCGGGGGCTCAGCGTCGCGGAGACGATCGACGGCATGGTCTCTGTCTCGGGGCTGCTCGACCCGGTGAACGGCGCGCTGCTTCTGACCGCGCTCAACACCCAGGTGCGCCCAACTCCGGCGAGCCCCACGAACCACGGAGATGGTCATGGGAATGTCGAGGCCACTGAGCAACCGGTCCCTGACACCCGCACGTGGCCACAGCGGCGGGCCGACGCGCTGGGCGAGATCTGCTCCGACTGGTTGGAGAAGATCAACGAAACGGTGGTCGGCGGAGTGCGCCCCCACCTGTCAGTGATCGTCGACCACGCGACTCTGGCAGCGCGGCCTGGGGATGGCCCCTCATCGGGGGCCGAGCCGGCGCAACTCGCGTGGGTCGGTCCGATCACCGCCACCGAGGCACAGATGATCGCATGTGACTCCACCGTCTCGCGGATCGTGACGGACGGCCCGTCGCAGGTCATCGATGTGGGGCGGGCCACTCGCACCATCCCACCGGCGTTACGCCGCGCGGTAACGGCGCGAGACGGCAGCTGTGTCGGCCCTGGCTGTCACCGGCCCCCCGAGCAGTGCGACGTTCACCACATCATCTTCTGGGAGCACGGGGGCGAGACCTCACAGGCGAACACCGTGCTCCTCTGCCGCCACCACCACCGCCTCGTCCATCTCAAGCAGTGGCGCGTTGTTATTGACACCACCGGCCGACGAACGCTTCAGCCGCCGAACTGAGGGCGGCCGTTTGGATCACGTGCACGCGTCTCGCCCCGTCCGTCGGGCCTGCGCGCATGCGACCATGACCGGGTGGCCGCGCTGACCTGCTCGGAGCACCTTCGCGTGCTCGCGATCGGATCCTGTCATGGCAGATGCACCAAGGAGCGGGGATCCGCGATGGCGACGTTGCGGTCGGGATGCAGGTCACGCTGTCAGTCGGGGGTCGGTCCACTACTGATCCCGGCGCACTGCGAGGTGGTCGAGGTCGTGGACACGAACTCTGAAGCCGGCATCGCGTACGGCACGCTGCCTGGCCATGCGGAGCGGGGTGAAGAGGCGTTCCAGGTGCGGCTGCGGGACGACGAGCTGGTCGTGGGCTCGGTGGCGGCGTTCGGGCGACCGGCCGCCTGGTAGACGCGGCTCACGGACCCGGCAGCGCGATTCGCGCAGC
>JANLWJ010000278.1:0-9092 GCA_031364455.1 Actinomycetes bacterium
ACAACATCACTGGCACGGGTCCGATTGGCCTGGTGTCGAAGTCGGGCACGCTGACCTACCAGATGATGTACGAGCTGCGTGACTTCGGTTTCTCGACGGCCATCGGCATCGGCGGCGACCCGATCGTGGGCACCACCCACATCGACGCGCTGCAGGCGTTCGAGGACGACCCCGACACCAAGCTGATCGTGATGATCGGTGAGATCGGTGGAGACGCCGAGGAGCGGGCGGCCGACTACATCAAGGCCAACATCACCAAGCCCGTCGTCGGCTACGTCGCAGGCTTCACCGCTCCTGAGGGCAAGACCATGGGACATGCCGGAGCCATCGTCTCGGGATCGTCAGGAACGGCAGCTGGCAAAGCCGATGCCCTCGAGGCCGCTGGCGTCCGCGTTGGCAAGACCCCGAGCGCGACGGCAGCACTGATGCGCGACCTCCTCGGCGGCTGACCCGCTCTGGGGCTCGCGAGCCCGAGGCTTGACGAGTGCACACCTAGGTGCCGGGTCTGCTGGGCGCGCCTCCGGCGTCTGACCCGATCGGCTTGCGACGATGGCGGGGATGAAGACCAGCTCCCGGCGTGCCCGCCCTGCGACGCGCCCCTCGCGAGCCAGCGCCCACCGCCACGACTCGATCAGTGTGGCTTTCGCTGCTGCGGTGTCGGCCGGCTTGGTCGCATTGATCGGTCTGGCGCTGGCCTTCATCGTGACGCTCGGCTCGTGGGCGCTTGCTCCCCATGCGTCCGAGACCGGCCCTGATGCCGTGGCCCGGGTCGCGGTGGGCATGTGGCTCTACGCCCACCATGTTCCGCTCGACATCGGCACCGTGTCGCTCGGCCTTGTACCGCTTGGGCTGCTCATCCTCCCCGGGCTGCTCACGTATGCCGGTGGGCGTCAGGTGGCGCGCGTGGTGCGTCCGCAGAGTCTGGCCGACGTGACCAGGGCGGTCATCCCCTACGCCCTGGTCTACGGCGTGCTCGCTGCGATCGTCGCCGGAGTCGTACGTTCAGAAGTTGTGCAGCCAGCTCCACGCACTGCCTTCGTCGCGGCGACCTTCATTGCGCTCATGGGCGGTGGGCTTGGGCTGCTGCGGGCCTCGGGTCAACTACGTCAGGTGACGCATGCCATCCCTGGCCCGGTGCGGGCTGTCGCTGCGTCGGCAGCCGCGGGGCTGGCGACCGTCGTGATGGTGAGTGCGGTCCTCACTACCGTCGCCCTCGCCATCGGTTTTCCCGATGCCGCCGAGATGTACCGGTCCTTGGACGCCGGGTGGGCTGGGGCCCCTGTACTCGTGCTGCTCACGATGGCCTTCGTCCCGAACCTGGTTCTCTGGACGGCTGCCTTCACCATGGGTCTGGGCTTCCCACTGGGCGCCGAGGGTGTGGTCTCCCCCCAGAGCGTCGACTATGGCGCACTACCGGTGTTCCCCCCGCTTGCTGCGATGCCGCCGCAGGGACAGCCGGGGATCTGGGCCTACATCGCCTTGGCGGCGCCGTTGCTTGGTGGCTATGTGGTCGCCGCTGTTCTGCATCGCCGACAGCGCACCGCCCCCGTCGAGCAGCTCGCCGCCCACGCAGCAGCTGGTGGCGCCATAGCTGGTGCCGGTCTCGGCATCCTCTGCTGGCTGAGCGCAGGGTCGGTGGGTAACCAGGCCTTGATCTCGCTCGGACCGGTCGGTTGGCGGGTTGGCCTCGTCGCCGGGATGGAGATGGCTCTTGTAGCTGCGGTGGTGGCCTGGGAGCTGCACCGCCGGGCCGGACGTGGCACGTCTCGGCTCATCGACCTGAGGGATCGCGTGGCGTTTCCATTGAACCTTTCCCAGCAGGTCAAGGCGGCGCTGCGGCGTAGGTAGCGGTCCACAGTAGGGTTCGTGATCGTGGCTCGTGCGCGCGTGGTCGTCCTGGTCTCCGGAGGCGGCACCAACCTGCAGGCGCTCATCGACGCCTCCGACGCTGTCGACTATCCGGCCAATGTGGTCGCGGTTGGGGCCGATCGCCCCGACATCGCCGCCCTGGAGCGGGCTGTCACCGCCGACATACCCACCTTCATCGCTGCGCCGAACCAGTACAACGACCACGCGTCCTGGGACGTCGCGCTGGCAGAGGCGACAGCTGTCTATCGACCTGACCTGGTCGTCCTCGCCGGGTTCATGCGGTTGGTCGGACCGGCGTTCCTCGAGCGTTTCCCGGGACGGGTGATCAACACCCATCCGGCTCTGTCACCGGCGTTCCCCGGGATGCACGGCCCCCGCGATGCTTTGGCGTACGGGGTCAAGATCACCGGCTGCACCATCTTTGTCGTTGACTCCGGAGTCGACACCGGACCGATCGTTGCGCAGGTGGCGATCCCAGTCCTTGACGATGACGACGAGTCCAGCCTGCACGAGCGCATCAAGGAGCACGAGCGAACGCTTCTCGTGCAGACCGTGGCCGACCTGGTCACTGACCAGTACCGCATCGAAGGAAGAAAGGTCGTCCGCTCGTGACCAAGCGTCCCGTTCGTCGTGCTCTGGTGAGCGTCTATGACAAGACCGGTCTGGCAGAGCTGGCACAGGGGCTGCACGCGGCCGAGGTCAGCCTGGTCTCGACCGGGTCGACGGCGGCCCGAATCGCCGAGGCCGGGGTCCCGGTAACAAAGGTGGAAGACCTCACCGGTTTCCCGGAGTGCCTAGAGGGTCGGGTCAAGACGCTTCACCCGCGGGTGCACGCCGGAATCCTCGCCGACCGGCGAAAGGCAGATCACGAGCAGCAGCTCGTCGACCTCGGCATCGAGGCTTTCGACCTGGTCGTCGTCAACCTCTACCCGTTCACCCAGACCGTGGATTCCGGAGCCTCACCCGACGAGTGCATCGAGCAGATCGACATCGGTGGGCCGTCGATGGTGCGCGCAGCGGCAAAGAACCACCCGAGTGTTGCTGTGGTCGTGAGTCCGGATCGATACCCAGACGTGCTGGATGCCGTACGTGCGGGCGGTTTCACCCTTGAGCAGCGTCAGCGGCTCGCAGCGGATGCCTTCGTGCACACGGGAACCTACGACGTCGCGGTTGCCTCCTGGATGAGCAGCGTCGTCGCCCCGAATGCAGACGGTGACGGCTTCCCGTCCTGGGTGGGTGGAACCTGGAATCGGGCCGCCGTGCTTCGCTACGGCGAGAACCCGCACCAACGAGCGGCGCTCTACACCACCGGACACGGCTCGGATGGACTGGCGCAGGCTGAGCAGCTGCACGGCAAGGAGATGTCGTACAACAACTACATCGACGCTGACGCTGCCCGCCGTGCGGCCTACGACCACAGCCAAGCATGTGTAGCGATCATCAAGCATGCCAACCCCTGCGGCATCGCTGTGGATTCGACCAACGACATCGCTGCGGCCTACCGGAAGGCTTTCGAGTGCGACCCGGTGTCGGCCTTCGGTGGCGTGGTCGCCAGCAACCGACCGATCACGCTTGCAATGGCCGAAGCAATGGGGGACGTGTTCACCGAGGTCGTTGTCGCTCCGGACTTTGACGCCGACGCGCTCGACATGCTGCAGCAGAAGAAGAACGTGCGGCTGCTCCGGTGTGCCCCGGTCCCCGATGGTGAGGCGATCGAGGCGCGGCCAGTCAGCGGCGGTCTGCTGATGCAGGTCCGTGACTCGCTGCAGGCCGATGGCGACGACCCCTCGGGTTGGACGCTCGCCGCAGGGGCGGCGGCCGACGATGCGACCTTGCGCGACCTCGCCTTCGCGTGGCGCGCCTGTCGCTCGGTGAAGTCGAACGCAATTCTGCTGGCCACCGACGGCGCCAGCGTCGGCGTCGGCATGGGACAGGTGAGCCGGGTCGACAGCGCCAGGCTGGCCGTGATGCGCGCTGGGGCCGAGCGTGCCCGCGGGTCAGTCGTGGCGTCCGATGCTTTCTTCCCGTTCCCCGACGGGCTGCAGGTACTGATCGATGCCGGTGTGCGTGCCGTCGTTCAGCCCGGTGGCTCGGTGCGCGACGACGAGATCATCGCGGTGGCCGAGGCTGCCGGTGTGACGATGTACTTCACCGGGACCCGGCACTTCTTCCACTGAGCCGCCGTCAGTTGACGTTCACGCGGTGCTCGCCAGCGGCGACCCAGGTCAGAACCTCGGTGCGCGAGAGCGTGCGGTGGCCGCAGTCGCACCAAGCTGGAAGCGCGTCGTCAGCCGCTGGCTGTGGGACCTCGAGCAGGTCGAGCCATCGGGTCGGCTCGTGACCGCTGTGGGGTTCGTCTGGCAGGTCGAAGGAGCCATGGCTCCTTGCCCGAATGGGGGCGGCGTAGACCAGCCCCAGGTCGGTAGCGTAGACGGTCGCGACGTGGTGGCTCTTCGCGCACTGGACGCGAAGCGTGATGGCATCCCGCCCCCCGTGAGGGATCGCTGCCAAGGCCCGCTCCGCCTGCCGGCTGCGAATGTCATGCGATGCGATTGCCGTACCCATACCCCCAGGATTGCTGCCAGGGCCCGCCTCGGCCAGGGTCCAATGGTCCGCATTCGGCACCCGGGGTCCTAGGCTCCTCCCGTGACATACCGGATTCTTGCCGAGTGGGAACCGCATGCCAGGACGTGGATGGCCCTGCCGCCGCCCGGGGGCTACGTCGAGGGTGAGGATCCCGATGCGCTCAACGCCTGGATTGCCACGGCCAACGCGGTCGCGGAGTTCGAGCCGGTCTCGCTCCTTGTCGATGCCTCAGAGGTCGAGCGGGTAGGAGCGTTGGTCGGACCAGGGGTCGAGCTCGTGCCGGCCGACTTTGATGACGGTTGGCTGCGCGACAGCGGACCGACCTTCGTGGTGGATAACGCTGACGGATCCCTGGCTGCCATCCACTGGGTGTTCAACGCCTGGGGCGGAATCCAGGACTATGCGCGTGACGCACGTCTTGCCGAACTTGTTGCCGGCCACGCTGGGGCATCGGTGCTGTCCAGCCACATGGTGAATGAGGGCGGCGGCATCTGCGTTGACGGTGAGGGCACGGTCATCATCACCGAGACGGTCCAGCTGCATGAACGCCGCAACCCAGGCTGGACGAAGCAGCAAGTCGAGGACGAGCTCGCCAGGACGATCGGTGCGACCACCCTGATCTGGCTGGAGCGCGGGCTGATGGGCGACATGCAGCAGTTCCGTCCAGGCGTCGGCACCAACGGCCACGTCGACGTGCTGGCCTCGTTCGTACGACCAGGCGTCGTCGTCGTCCACGGGCAGCCGGACCCGCACCACTACGACCACGCGGTGATGGCTGAGAACACTCGCCGCCTTCGGGAGGCTCGCGATTCCCAGGGCAGAGCGTTAGAGATCATCACCATCAACGCACCGAGGGACATCGTCGTCGATGGGGTCTCGATCGACCACAGCTACATCAACTACTCGTATGTCAACGGCGGCATCGTGATGTCGACGTTCGGCGACGCAGAGGCCAATGCGAACGCGGAGCAGATCCTGCAAGACCTGCATCCTGAGCGTCGGCTGGTTCAGGTGGACGCTGAGCCGATCTTTCGCAACGGAGGAGGCGTCCACTGCATCACCCAACAGCAGCCGGATGTCGACGCGATCGCCTCACCGGAGAGTGCTTCATCGCGCTGAGTACCGACCGGCGTGCCTCTGCAGTCGTCGCGTTCGGCGTTGGCCTTGTCGTCGCCGTCCAGGGTCGGATCAATGGTGAGGTTGGTGAGCTCACCGGCAACGGCGTCCTCGGGGCCATCCTGAACTTCGCGGTTGGTTTGCTGCTGTTGGTCGTGCTCGTGGGTTCGCGGAAGGTGACGCGGGAGGCGCTGCGGGCCCTCCCGTCGATGGTCGGGCCGACGCGTCTGCCGTGGTGGACCCTTCTGGGCGGGATCGGGGGAGCGATCTACGTCACTGGACAGTCGACCACCGTCGCCGTCCTGGGCGTTGCGCTCTTCACCGTCGCGACGGTGGCTGGCTCGACGGGCGCCGGCCTGCTGGTGGACAAGGTGGGGATCGGCCCTGGAGGGCGTGTCGCGGTGACCGCCTGGCGGGTCTTTGCCGCGCTCCTGGCGGTTGTCGCGGTCTGGGTGGGCTCAGGTGGCCGGGACGCCGAAGGCGCTGTCTCGATCCCGTTCCTGCTGCTTGCCCTAGCGGCTGGGGCGGCTGGAGCGGTACAGGTGGGGGTCAACGGCAGGGTCTCCACCGCGACCGGCCAGCCCCTGGTGGCGACGCTGGTGAACTTTGCGGTCGGCCTTGCGGCGCTGCTCGGCATCGTGGCCATGCAGGCGCTGCTGGATCCCGACGGCGTCGGATCCCTGCAACCGGTCGCGGAGAAACCGTGGCTTCTGGTCGGCGGTGCCATGGGTGTTCTCTTCGTGGCGGGGTCGGCCTGGTCGGTTCGTGCGCTCGGCGTCCTGTTGCTCTCGCTGATCGTGATCGCTGGAACCCTGGTTGGTGCGCTGACCGTCGACCTCGTGGTCCCGACGGAGGGGGCGGCGGTCAACGGCTACCTCGTGGCCGGGATCGTCTTGACGTTCGCGTCGGTCGGGTTGGCGGTCGCGCGGCGGCGCGGTGGGCAGGCGTGACAGGATGACTCACGTGGCAGCGACGATTCTCGATGGGAAAGCAACAGCAGCAGCGATCAAGTCTGAGCTCGCGACTCGCGTCGCAGCGCTGAGGGCTCAGGGCATCCATCCCGGGCTCGGGACGATCCTCATCGGCGACGACCCTGGTAGCCATTCCTACGTAGGTGGCAAGCACCGTGACTGCGCCGAGGTCGGGATCGCCAGCATCCGCCGCGACCTGCCCGACGACGCCTCCCAGGCAGACGTGGAGCGGGCGGTTACCGAGCTCAATGCCGATCCGACGTGCACCGGCTACATCGTCCAGCTGCCGCTGCCCAAGGGGCTGGACCCGCACCGGGTATTGGCCCTGATGGACCCGGGTAAGGACGCCGACGGGCTGCATCCGATGAACCTAGGACGACTCGTGCTCGGTGAGGCAGCCCCTTTGCCGTGCACGCCCCGCGGGATCGTCGAGCTGCTCCGCCGCTACGGCGTGCCGATCGCCGGCGCCGAGGTAGTGGTCGTCGGTCGCGGCGAGACGGTGGGGCGTCCACTCGGGTTGCTGCTCACCAGGCGCAGCGAGAACGCCACCGTGACGCTCTGCCACACCGGCACGCGCGACCTTCGTGCCCACCTGGCGAGGGCCGACATCGTCGTCGCTGCCGCTGGAGTGCCTGGACTCGTCACCGCCGACTCCATCCGGCCGGGCGCTGCAGTACTCGACGTGGGAATCACCCGGACCGAGCTCGGCCTGGTGGGAGATGTATCGCCAGAGGTCTCCGAGGTTGCCGGGCACCTTGCGCCGATGCCCGGCGGAACGGGCCCGATGACCAGGGCGATGCTCCTGGCCAACGTCGTTGAGCGCGCCGAGGCACAAGCCGGGGCTGTGGCGGGCTGACCGTGGCCGCCGACGAGCCTCAGGTGGTGCGCCTCGACGGTGAGGGCAACCCGATCGACGACCAACCCCTCATCGAACGCACCATCGACCAGTGGCCGCTGGCCCTTGTGCTGCTCGGCCTGGCGTCCGGCCTGTTCGTCCTGTCCTTCTACGACTTCCGGGTCGGCTCGATCATGCTCGGCGTCGCCGTCGTCTTCGGCGCAGCACTGCGTACGGTCCTTCCGCACCAGCGCGCGGGGTTGCTGGCCATCCGGAGCCGACCGATCGACCTGGTAACGATGTATGGGTTGGGCATCGCGCTGACCACCGTTGCAGTGCTCGTTCCACCGGCCCGGTAATCTCGGAGACGTCCCGAACCCCAAGCAAGGACCGGTGAGCACATTCATGACGTCAGCCACTCGTAGCCGCAAGGTCACCGTTGTCGGAGCGGGCTTCTACGGCTCGACCACCGCGCAGCGCCTCGCGGAGTACGACATCTTCGACACTGTCGTGCTCACCGACATCGTCGATGGCAAGCCCGAGGGGCTGGCCCTCGACATGAACCAGTCGCGTCCCATCGAGGGCTTCGAGACCAAGATCATCGGTGCCACCACCGACCCAGCGACTGGTGCGGGATATGAGAAGACCAGCGACAGCGACATCGTGGTCATCACCGCCGGGCTGCCACGGAAGCCCGGTATGAGCCGCATGGACCTCATCGAGACGAACGCCAAGATTGTTCGCGGCGTTGCCGAGAACGTGGCGAAGTTCTCCCCGAATGCGGTCATTATCGTGGTCTCCAACCCCCTCGACGAGATGACCGCTCTCGCACAACGGGCGAGCGGGTTCCCGAAGGGACGGGTGATCGGCCAGGCGGGGATGCTCGACACCGCGCGTTTCACCCACTTCGTCGCAGAGACGTTGGCCGTGCCGGTGGCGTCGGTGCGTACGCTCACCCTCGGCTCGCACGGGGACACCATGGTGCCGGTTCCTAGTCGTTGTACCGTTGACGGCAAGCCGTTGGCTGACCTGCTGCCGCCCGACAAGATCGAAGAGCTGGTCGTTCGAACTCGCAACGGTGGCGCCGAGATCGTTGCCCTGCTCAAGACCGGATCGGCGTACTACGCACCATCGGCTGCGGCGGCGCGCATGGCGAAGGCCGTCGCAGAAGACTCCGGTGCGGTCATGCCGGTCTGTGCTTGGGTGGATGGCGAGTACGGCATCGCCGGTGTGTACCTCGGTGTTGAGGCGCAGATCGGGTCCGCCGGCATCCGCAAGGTTGTCGAGACCGACCTCACCGAGTCTGAGCTCGCGGGGCTCAAGGAAGCGGCTGCGGCCGTTCGCGCCAAGCAGGCTGACGTGGTGGACCTTTAGGTCCAGCACGTCGTTCCACTGACGAAGTACCGACGCCGAGAGGGCTCCGCTTGATGGCCAAGATCAAGGTCGACAACCCCATCGTCGAGCTCGACGGTGACGAGATGACGCGCATCATCTGGGCGTTCATCAAGGAGCAGCTGATCCTGCCCTATCTCGACATCGACCTGAAGTACTACGACCTGGGGATCGAGAGCCGGGACGCTTCCGACGACCAGATCACGATCGACGCGGCGAACGCGATCAAGCGGTACGGCGTCGGGGTCAAGTGCGCCACGATCACACCTGATGAGGCCCGGGTCGAGGAGTTTGGTCTCAAGAAGATGTGGCGCTCGCCCAAT
>JANLWJ010000336.1:0-2034 GCA_031364455.1 Actinomycetes bacterium
CTCCCCCGCCTCGATCATTCGCGCGAGGTAGTGCAGCGCAGCATCGACGTCGCTGCCCCGAATACTCTTGATGAGCGCGCTAGTGACGTCGTAGTGCTGGTCGCCATCACGGTCGTATCGCACGGCCGCCTTGTCGACGGCACGTGCGACGTCGTCGAGCCCGACGCGACCGTCTCGGCTCTCGGCCCCCGCAGCCGCGGCATCGAGAATGGTGAGCGCGCGGCGGGCATCGCCTCCGGAGAGCCGGACGATGGCATCGACTGCTTCGTCGTCGGCGCTCACCGCCCCGGCCAGGCCACGGTCGTCGATCACGGCGCGTCGCACCAGCGTCGCGACATCCTCGGCGGCGAGGGGTTGAAGCGTCACGAGGAGCGACCTGGACAGCAGCGGCGAGATGAGCGCAAAGTGTGGGTTCTCGGTTGTCGCGGCGATGAGCACCACCCATCCGTTCTCGACAGCAGGCAGGAGGGCATCCTGCTGGGTCTTGGAGAACCGGTGCACCTCATCGACGAAGAGAACCGTCTCCGACTCCCCCATCCCGAGCCGGCGGCGGGCCTGGTCGACGACCGAACGGACGTCCTTCACACCCGCGGTGACCGCCGAGAGCTCGGCGAACTGGCGCCCGGTAGCGCGGCTGACGAGGTGGGCGATCGTGGTCTTTCCCGTTCCAGGCGGCCCGAATAGGATCAGCGAGACGGCTCGGTCATCACCCTCCACCAGACGGCGCAGCGGTGATCCGGCCGCCAACAGGTGTTGCTGGCCAACCAGCTCGTCCAGCGAGCGCGGTCGCATCCGCGCGGCAAGGGGCCCGCCACCGCGTTCGTCGGCGGCGGACTCGAAGAGGTCTGGACCCGTCATGGGACTCCCGGTCAAGCCTCTGGAACGAAGTCAACGCCTGACTCGGCGCGTTGGGCGTCGGTGATCGGGGTGGGGGCACCTGTCAGGGGGTCACCGCCTGACGCCGTCTTCGGGAAGGCGATCACGTCGCGGATCGACGGGGCCCCTGCGAGCAGCGCAACCAGCCGGTCGAGACCGAAGGCGATTCCGCCATGCGGCGGCGGGCCATAGCGCAGGGCCTCCAACAAGAAGCCGAACTTGCTCTGAGCCTCGTCGCGGGCGAGTCCGAGGACGTCGAAGACCCGCTGCTGCATGTCGGTGCGGTGCATACGGACCGATCCGCCGCCGATCTCGTTGCCATTGAGCACCATGTCGTAGGCGTAGCCGAGGGCGTCCCCAGGGGCGAGGTCGAATGCGTCCTGCCACTCGGCGTTCGGTGCGGTGAAGGGGTGGTGGACCGACGTCCAGCCGCCGTCGCCATCGGGCTCGAAGAGCGGGGCGTCGACAATCCAGAGGAACGCCCACCCTGACTCGTCGATGAGGTCACAGCGGCGGCCGATCTCAACGCGGGCGGCACCGAGCAGCTCAAGGGAGGCACGGCGCTCACCTGCGGCGAAGAAGATGGCGTCGCCAGGTGCGGCCGCAACCGCTTCGGCGAGTCCGGCACGTTCGATGTCGGAGAGGTTCTTGGCGACGGGTCCGCCGAGCTCACCGTCGGCACCCACCAGCACGTAGGCAAGACCCCGCGCGCCCCTGGCCTTGGCCCAGTCCTGCCAGGTATCGAGCTCTTTGCGGGTCTGCGCACCACCGCCTGGCATGACAACCGCCCCGACGTGAGGTGCCTGAAAGACCCGGAAGGTGGTCTCGGCGAAGTACCTAGTGACATCGACCAGCTCGGTGCTGAACCGGACGTCGGGCTTGTCGCTGCCGTAGCGGGTCATCGCCTCGGCGTACGTCATGCGCGGAAGCGGGAGCGGGACGTCGTAGCCATGCACCTCGCGCCACAGGGCGCTCACGACGGACTCCCCAATCTCCATCACGTCGTCCTGGTCGACGAACGACATCTCGATGTCGAGCTGGGTGAACTCCGGCTGCCGGTCGGCCCGGAAGTCCTCGTCACGGAAACACCGGACAACCTGGTAGTAGCGCTCCATGCCGGCGACCATCAGCAGCTGCTTGAAGAGCTGCGGAGACTGC
>JANLWJ010000382.1:0-5616 GCA_031364455.1 Actinomycetes bacterium
CAATCCCATGGACGGTGTGGCTGGCGTAACTCAGGATGCAGTACTTGAGGGAGAGTCCTTTACCTACCGCTTCTATGCCGACCAGGCCGGCACCTACTGGTACCACTCTCACCAGCTCTCCCACGAACAAGTACAGGGCGGCCTGTTGGGAGCAGTCATCGTCGAGCCAGACGTCAGCGAGGGAGTAGCAGATGGTCCGACCCAAGACGTCACGGCCCTGGTCCACATCTATGACGGAGTGCGCACCGTCAATGGCGCCGAAGGTGATGTCGCAGTGGACTCCGCACCCGGACAAACCACGAGGGTGCGCGTCATCAACACCGACAACGGGCCGATGTCCGTGTGGGTCAGCGGGGCTGACTACCGGGTGGTCGCCGTCGATGGTTACGACATCCATCGACCGGAGACCGTGGTGGGGAAGGCAGTGCTGGTGACCGCGGGTGGGCGGGCCGACCTCGAGATCGTCACACCAGAGTCCGGAGCTCGCGTCGAGCTGGGCGGCAACGCTGCCATCCTCTTGGGCTCTGGCGCAGAAGGTGTTACAGAAATCGCTGCCCCCCAGGAATTCGTCGACTTCCTCGACTATGGCTCACCATCCTCGCTCGGGTTCGACCCTGAGCAGGCGACCCGCGAGTTCGAGTACGTCGTCGACCGTCGCCCCGGCTTCCTCGACGGGAAGCCGGGGCTCTGGTGGACAGTGAATGGGCACCTGTATCCGGACGTGCCGATGTTCATGGTGGACGAGGGGGACATCGTCCACATGAAGATCGTGAACAACAGCGGCGAGGTACACCCGATGCACTTGCATGGACACCACGCTGTCGTTCTGTCCCGCAACGGTCAGCCAGCAACCGGAAGCCCCTGGTGGGTGGACTCACTGAATGTTCGTGACGGTGAGTCGTATGACATCGCCTTCGTGGCGGACAACCCAGGAGTCTGGGTCGACCACTGCCACAACCTGGCGCACGCCGCAGAGGGGCTGCTGGCTCACCTGATGTACAACGGCTACACCACGCCATTCAAGATCGGTGGGGTGGCGGCGAACGAGCCGGAGTAGGCCGCTGCGCGCGTACGAGACCCGGTAGTGTCTTGCCGCTGGACCGCCGTCTGGCATGTCTCACTCGGATCGTCCGGCACGTTCCTGCCGGTGAGCAGAGGGGCTTCGCCATGGCCACCGTGGTTTTCGACCAAGCAACACGGACCTACCCCGGTTCCACCACACCAGCGGTCGACCGCCTCGACCTGCGCATTGAGGACGGTGAACTACTTGTTCTTGTCGGCCCATCAGGGTGCGGTAAGTCCACCAGCCTCCGGATGCTCGCCGGGTTAGAGGACGTCGACGCAGGGACGATCTGGGTGGACGATCGTGACGTCACGACCCTTGAGCCAAAGGACCGGGACATGGCGATGGTCTTCCAGAACTACGCGCTCTATCCACACATGACGGTCGCGAAGAACATGGGCTTTGCGCTGCGGACTGCGGGGGTGTCAAGGCCCGAGGTGGATCGTCGAGTCAAGGACGCCGCGACGCTGTTGGACCTCATGCCCTACCTGGATCGCAAACCAAAGTCACTCTCGGGAGGGCAGCGTCAGCGAGTCGCCATGGGTCGGGCCATCGTCCGTGAGCCGCAGGTCTTCTTAATGGATGAGCCACTGTCCAATCTCGATGCCAAGCTTCGCGTCCAGACGCGTACTCAGATCGCGTTGCTCCAAGAGCGTCTGGGAGTCACCACGGTCTACGTGACGCACGACCAGGTCGAGGCGATGACTATGGGCGATCGAGTTGCTGCGCTCAAGGACGGTGTTCTGATGCAGTGCGACACACCCCAGAACCTCTACGACCGACCCGCAAACATGTTTGTCGCTGGCTTCATTGGATCACCTGCAATGAACCTCGTCGACCTCCAGCTGGTCGAGGATGGAGCAGTGTTCGGCGACCAAGTCCTTCCCCTGGATCGCAGCGTGATGAGCGATGCCGCAGCGTTGGATGGGGATCAGGTAACGGTAGGGCTCCGCCCGGAGGATCTCGAGATCACCACCGGTAGCGGCTTGCCATTCACAGTCAGCCTGGTCGAAGGCCTGGGTGCAGATGCCTACGTTCACGGCACGGTGCCGCTCCATGATGGCACCACCAAGGGCATCACCATGCGGACCGACGGACGCATGCAGCCAGCCAAGGGAGAGACCATGCTGCTGTCGATAGACAAGGCTCGTATGCACGCCTTCGACCCAAGGTCCGGAGTCCGTCTTGGGTCGTGAAAGAGGACGCACCAGGTCGAAAGGGAGGGCCAGATGACGATCGTCTCCGCACCGGCGTTGCTCATCGGCGCGGAAATCGTTGGGCCGGGTGCTGTTGTCGTTCGGGAGGGCATCGTCTGCGAGATTCTCGATCACATCCCGACAGCGGCGACAGATCATGTCCACCTACCCAGTGGGGTACTCACCTCCGGGATGGTCGATCTGCAGGTCAACGGCTGCTTCGGGGTCGACTTTGCGGACGCTACGCCCGAACGGTGGGCAGAAGCTCGGCGGGAACTGGCGCGAACCGGCGTGACCTCCTTCCTGCCTACCCTGATCACCGGGACCATGCCGCACCTGGTGCGTCAACTAGATGACGTGGCGCGGGAACAAGGCCGCGATATCTCGGCCGCTGCCCGAGTGTTGGGCGCGCACGTGGAAGGACCGTTCCTTTCGCCGATTCGGGCCGGTGCCCACGACGCCGCCCTGCTGGTCGACCCAACAGATGCACGTCTGAACCTGCTGCTGTCACAGGGACGCGATAGGACTGTACGGGTCATAACGCTCGCACCGGAGCGTCCCGGGGCATTGGCCGCGATCCGTCGGCTGACAGATTCGGGGATCACCGTCTCTGTAGGGCACAGCGACGCGACGGCGAACCAGGTAACGGCCGCGGCGGATGCGGGCGCGTCGATGATCACTCACCTGTTCAATGCCCAGCGCGGCCTCCACCATCGCGAGCCTGGAGTGCCCGGGGCTGGTCTCGCCGATCCACGCTTCCGGCTTGGATTGATCGCAGACCTGCACCACGTGGCAGGCGCGGTTGTGAAGATCATCTTCGCTGCGGCCCCTGACCGAGTAATCCTGGTGACCGACGCGGTTGCGGCCATGGGGATGCCCCCCGGAGCGAGCACCCTCGGCGGTCGGTCAACCTTCGTCGACGATGACGACCAGCCGCCGCGTCGCCACGATGGCGTCCTGGCTGGCTCCGCCCTCAGGCTGGAACAGGCGGTGCGAAATGTTGTCGGCTTAGGTGTTAGTCGGGAGACCGCACTTCGCGCGGCGACCTCGACACCGGCAGATGCACTCGGAAGGGCTGACCTTGGCCGGATCGCCATTGGCACGCCGGCCGACCTGGTCTGGTGGGACGAATCGTTGACCGTACGCGGCGTCTGGCTGGCCGGTACTCCAGTGAGCATGGGCTGAACCCTTCGCTCACCACGTGCGCGTCACCTTGGACAGTCCGCGGGGTTGATCGGGGTCGAAACCTCTCCCCACCGCCATGACCAGCGCCAGATGCTGCAATGTCACGATGTCGACGAGCGGCGACAGCTCTTCGGGCATCCCGTGATCGATCAATAAACCGACGGTCCCGAAAGACAGCGCAGAGGGACCTCCGATCACCGCGAGGTCGGCACCTCGATCTCGTAGCGCCTCCAAGACTGGGCGCATCGCCACCCCACCGGACCCCTCCGGCACCACGGCAACCACTGGGTGATCAGCATCGATCATTGCGAGCGGACCGTGCAACAGATCGGCACCACTGAAGGCGTGCGCCGCAAGGTAGGACGTCTCCATGAGTTTGAGTGCGCCTTCTCGGACCGTAGGGTACGAGTAACCACGGGCGGTCAGCACCATGCGGTCAGTGAACCGATACCGATGGGCCAACGCCGTGACCTCGTCGATTCGACCAACCTGTGCCAGAACCGCCTCAGGGATTGACCGCGCAGCTTCAGCGTCACCAGTGTGCCACGCCTCGACCAGCAGCCACAGCGCGAGCAACTGAGAGGTATACGACTTCGTGGCTGCCACCGCTAGCTCTGCACCAGCCTGAACATCAATATGCAACTCAGCAGCGGCCGACAACGCTGACTCTGGCGTGTTGGTTACCGCCAGCACGGTGGCCCCGCAATCTCTGGCCACCGCCGCCGTCTCCACAAGGTCGGGCGACTCACCACTTTGTGAAACGACAATCACCAGCACACCGGTGAGGTCAGGGCGCGAACCATACGCGGTGAGGGTTGACGGGGAGACCAAGCCGGCTGGCTTCTCCAACAGGATCTCGACCAGGTACTTGCCGTACAGCGATGCGTTGTCGCTGGTGCCTCGAGCGGCGAACAGCACCAGACGCGGCGACCTCGACCGAATGAGGTCAGCCACCTGTCGGATCTCGGGCAGACCACGCTCGAGCAGTCTCGCCAGCGCCTGCGGCTGCTCGGCAATCTCGTTGAGCATGAGGTGCCCTGTGCCCCCTGACTCCGGCATGTCAGCTCCTCGCACTTGAAGTCAGCCGCGTGGTAGCGGCATTCACCTGCATGCGGGGCATGGTGTCACGCAGCACCCGGTTGCCACGACAATCCCATGAAAAAGTCGGTACCGACACGACTCAACTCAACGAACCCCAGGTGTCGGTAGAAGCGTTGCGCCCCGACATTGGCAGCATCCACACCGAGATGCACTCCCGGCGACCCCGCGAACCGCAATCTCTGAAAGAGCGTTGCGAGCATCTGACTGCCGACACCTCGCCCGCGAACGTGCTCCAACAAGTCGATGTGCAAGTGGGATGGATACTCAGGGAAGTGCGGATGCCGGGCTAGCTGGGGATTGCCTACCAAAGTCAGTAGCTCGCTATCAAAGCCCTCCCCCATAACCTCTTGACTGGCCGACAGGTACGTCGCCTGGACATGGGGCCACCACAGCTTTTCCAGCTGGTACTCGAAACTTGCTGTGTCGAGTACTCCGAGGGCATATCCCGATGCACGAACGCCGTCGTCGGCGACCAGCGCGAACTCGGGTGCCAGTTCCAGGTACGGCCCAACGTAGATGTCGCCTAGAAGTCGGGGGTAACTGACCAGTCCGGACGCATCCTGTCCTGCATCGCCGGTCCGGAGGCACACTTCGTAGAGATCGTCCACATCGCTGCGGCGAAAGTCCCGGACAGTCACGGTCGGCATGTCACCTCGTTCGATACCTGCGCGCGCACCATGGTTGAACCCACCATGGAGGGTAGCGCCACGAAGGTGCTAGCGGCCGAGCCATGGTCAGCGGCAGACTGCTCGCACGACACCAATTCGGGAGGGCAACACTGTGAGCAGTGCAGGTCATTCGTATCTGGACCAGACAGTCAGTCTGTTGACCAAGGTCCGCGACGAGCAAGGATCGGCTATCCACGGGGCCGCCGAGCTGATCGCCCACACGGTGTCAGCCGGGGGTCTTGTCCACCTATTCGGGACGGGCCATTCACACCTCCTGGCGGAGGAGCTCTTCTACCGCGCAGGAGGGCTGGCGCAGATCAACCCCATTCTCGTGGACGCGTTGATGCTCCACGCCGGTGCCGCGCGGAGTACCCACCTTGAGCGGCTGTCCGGTCTGGCTGAA
>JANLWJ010000398.1:0-8006 GCA_031364455.1 Actinomycetes bacterium
GCTGCGAGCGCAGGAAAGAGTGCCCTTGGCTGTGCCAGAACCATCGCGCACAGATCGATGATGAAGGTCATCAGCAGGTTGCGGCGGATCGACAGGAACCGGAGCCCTTCCCAGACCGCAGCCCAACCCGTGCGATGAGCCTCGGCCTCAGGTGCGATTGCCGGCAGTCGAAAGAGCCCGTACATGGCAGCTGCGAAGAGCATGGCGTCGATCGCATACGCAGCCGTGAGGCCGTAGGCGTCGATGACGAGGCCTCCGAGAAGTGGCCCGAGCATGAATCCCGCACTGAAGGTAAGCGTGGTGAGCGCGTTGGCCGCGGGAAGCAGGCTGGGCTCGATCAACCGCGGAACGATCGCCGACCGTGCCGGGGTGTTGACCGCGAAGAAGGCGGACTCCGCTGCGATGACGACATAGAGCAGCCAGACCTGGTCCCAGGCCAACCACGCCTGTAAGACCAACACCATCGAGCAAAGCCACAGCCCAGCTGACGACCACAGCGCCACCTTCCGCCTGTCGTGCGTGTCGGAGATCGAACCCCCGTACAGCCCGAAGAACACCAGGGGAAAGAAGGCGGCAAGGCCGATCATGCCGACCGCGAAACTGGAGCCGGTGATCGCATAGATCTGGATGCCGACGGCGACGGCTGCCATCGACTGACCCACCTGGGCAACGGTCCACCCGCCCCACATCCGCCGGTACTCGGGGCTGACCCGCAAGGGGCGCAGATCGAGCATCAGGCGACGGGGCACTTGGCACATCCTGCCCCGTCACTCGCGTTGGTGCGGATCCGGTTGGCTGATCCGCCCAAGCCGCCGCTAGGGGGAAGGCGGAGGGATGCTGTCGGTGTTGCCACCGCACACGAGGACTCCGACGCGGGCTTTGGCCGGGGGTTCCCACGCCCCGCACTGCAAGGCGGCAATCGCGGCGGCTCCACCAGGTTCGACGAGAACTCGAACCTGCTCCCACAGCCAGGTCTGCGCGTTGACGATGGCATCGTCGGACACCAGGACGCTGTTGCTCTCCAGGCCAGAGAGAACGCTCCAAGCCACGGCACCGATTGATGGCGCACCCAGCGAGGTGCGGGCGATACCTGACGCAGGGCTCGGCACCGGGCGGCCAGCCAGCTGCGCGAGGGAGAGCGTTGGACACCCCTCAGGTTCGACCGGGACGACTTCGCTCGAGCCCTGCAGCGCCACCACGATCCCGGACAGGAGCCCTCCGCCACCGACAGCGACCATCCAGTGCGTGACGTGCGGTGCCTGCTGAACCACTTCCAACCCCAAGGTCCCCTGGCCGGCAACCGTTGGGACCTGGTCGTAGGGGTGGACGAGCGGTCGCCCTGACTCGGCGACAAGCTCGTCGGCGTAGCTGAAGGCCTCTCCCGGTGTATCGCCGTGCTCGATCACCTCCGCGTCGAGCCGAAGCATCGCGTCGACCTTTGTGCGTGCTGTTGACGAAGGGACGACGACGGTGGCGTGCCTACCCAGCTCGCGCGCCGCCCAGGCAACGGCCAAACCATGATTACCCCCAGAACACGCAATCACGTGGTCAGCGTCGAGCAGCATCAACGAGTTGGTCGCACCCCTTGGCTTGAAAGATCCGGTGACCTGAAGCGACTCAAGCTTCAGCGTGACCCCCTGCGGGCCGGTCGGGGTAGGCACGACAACGTCCAGACACGGCGTCCGGCGCAGCACCGGCTGGACGCGGTTGGCGGCATCCGCGACGTCCGCATAGGTGATGGCTCGATCTTGCTTCATCTGATCTGGTGCCATCACGTAGGCATCGTGGCAGGCTGGCGCCCATGACCGATACCCCTTACAAGGACGACCTGCACGGCTACCTCACTGGGGCACGCAAGGCGTTGCTCTGGAAGCTTGACGGCCTCTCCGACTACGACGTGCGACGTCCCCTGGTTCCAACTGGGACCAACCTCTTGGGGATCGTCAAGCACGTGGGGAGCGTCGCTGCCGGGTACTTCGGGGAGTGCTTCGGGCGTCCCTTCCCCGAGCCGCTGCCCTGGTTCGCCGACGACGCTCCTGACAACGCAGACATGTGGGCGACACCCGAGGAGTCACGCGACTACATCGTCGATCTCTATGCGCGCGCCTGGGCGCACGCCGACGCCACGATCGAGGCGCTGCCCCTGGACGCCACCTCGCAGGTGCCCTGGTGGCCCGATGGCGAGAACACCCCGACCCTGCACGCGTTGCTCGTCCATATGACTGCCGAGACCTACCGGCACGCCGGCCACGCCGATATCGTGCGCGAGCTCATCGACGGGTCGGCCGGCTGGCGGGACGGCAACTTGAACCTCCCAGACCTCGACGGAGCCAGCTGGTCGGACTACCGAGACCGACTCGAAGCCGTGGCCCAGCAGTTCCGGGATGCCCCGAGTGTGACGAGTTAGCCGCGATGAGCGCGGTTGACTGTCCACACTCACGGTGGAACCGCTCAATCGTCCACACTCAGGGCGAGAGCCGTTCGATCGTCCAGGTGTCGCCGCTTCGCAAGTAACGCACCCGGTCGTGCAGCCGGTTGGGGCGTCCCTGCCAGAACTCCACCTCGTCCGGGACGAGGCGGTAACCGCCCCAGAACTCCGGGACCGGGACGACGGTATCGGCGGGGTACTGCTTGCTCAGCTCTAGGTACCGCTCGCTCAGCACCTCGCGGGACGCGATCACCTCGCTCTGCCGCGAGGTCCAGGCGCCGAGCCGGCTGCCGCGCGGACGGGAGCCGAAGTACTCGGCGGTTTCTTGCGCGCTCACCTTCTGAACTGCACCGGTGACGGTCACCTGCCGCTCCAGCTCGAGCCAGGGGAAGCAGAGCGATGCCTGCGGGTTCTCGGCCAGGTGTTCGCCCTTGGTTGACCCATAGTTGGTGAAGAAGCTGAAGCCCTGAGCATCGGCGACCTTCAGCAGCAACGTTCGCGCTCTGGGTCGCCCGGCGGCGTCCGCGGTGGCCAGCACCATGGCGTTTGGCTCCATCAGCTCGGCGGCTACGGCATCCCCAAGCCAGCGGAGGAACTGGGCGACGGGGTCGGGGTCGACGTCGGCGACGTCGAGGCCGGCAAGCTCGTAGCTGCGACGCAGTGCGGCGAGAGCGGCGGGGTCCATGAGCCCATTCTGGTGCTCCCACCCGGACCCGGCACGCCGCCTACCGGGGAGTCGGGTTAGATAGCGGTGAGCAGCGACCCTGCCGACCCAGACCCACCGCGTCGAGGAGTGCCCCACCATGGCGAACTCGGACTTCGTACCCGGCCTTGAAGGCGTCATCGCCTTCGAGACCCAGATTGCCGAACCCGACAAAGAAGGCAGCGCCCTGCGCTACCGGGGCGTCGACATCGAAGACCTAGTCGGACGTGTCACGTTCGGCAACGTTTGGGGCCTGCTGGTCGACAACGAGTTCAACCCCGGTCTGCCGCCCGCCGAGCCATTCCCCCTGCCGGTGCACTCAGGTGACGTCCGTGTCGATGTGCAGAGTGCGCTCGCGATGCTGTCGCCGTCATGGGGGCTGCGGCCGCTGCTCGACATCGACCACGACCAGACCCGCGACGACCTCGCGCGAGCCAGCGTGATGGCCCTGTCCTATGTCGCGCAGTCGGCGCGAGGGCTCGGTCTGCCGATGGTTCCGCAGCGCGAGATCGACAAGTCCACCAGCGTCGTCGAGCGATTCATGGTTCGTTGGCGTGGCGAGCCCGACCCCAAGCACGTCAAGGCCGTCGACGCCTACTTCGTCAGTGCTGCCGAGCACGGCATGAACGCCTCCACCTTCACTGCACGAGTGATCGCGTCCACCGGTGCTGACGTGGCCGCAGCCCTGTCCGGCGCCGTCGGCGCGATGTCCGGCCCCCTGCATGGTGGTGCGCCATCTCGTGTCCTGCACATGCTTGAGGAGGTCGAGCGCACCGGCGACGCCGAGGGCTTCGTCCGCAACATCCTCGACACCAAGCAGCGGCTCATGGGGTTCGGCCACCGGGTCTACCGCGCCGAAGACCCGCGGGCCCGGGTGCTTCGCCGCACCGCACGCGACCTCAACGCACCCCGCTACGAGGTGGCCCAAGAGCTCGAGCGCGCTGCGTTGCAGATCCTCGCCGAGCGCAAGCCCGACCGGGTGATCGCCACCAACGTCGAGTTCTGGTCAGCCGTCGTACTCGACTACGCAGAGGTTCCCGCACACATGTTCACGCCGATGTTCACCTGTGCGCGCACCGCCGGGTGGAGTGCGCACATTCTGGAGCAGAAGGAGACCGGACGTCTGATCCGTCCGTCCGCTCGCTACGTGGGTCCCGCGCCGCGCAAACCAGAGGCAGTCGAGGGGTGGGACCGCGAGGTCAAGCCCTCCTACGCGATCTGACCCACCAGGTTCCCAGCATTGTGTTAGTTCGTTGAGGCTATAGCGTCAACGAACTAACACAATGGTGGGTTGGGCGGGGGATGGCTTGACGCGAAGATGTTTCACCCAGCGGAAATGTGCGCCGCCCCCTAGGGGGAGCTGACCGCCGGCCTCATAGGCTGGACGCATGGCACCGACAGTGAATATCCCAGACTCCCTCAAGCCCTCTGACGGACGCTTCGGCGCCGGCCCGAGCAAGGTGCGCAAGGAGCAAGCAGCCGCCGTCGCCGAGCGTTGGCAGTCGCTACTTGGCACCTCGCACCGCCAGGCGACGGTCAAGAACGAGGTCGGCCGCCTGCGCCGCGGCATCGCTGAGCTCTTCGCCCTGCCGGACGGCTACGAGGTTATCCTGGGCAACGGTGGCGCCACCGCCTTCTGGGAGGTCGCCACGTTCGGCCTGATTCGCGAGCGCAGCCAGCACCTGTCGTTCGGCGAGTTCGGTGCCAAGTTCGTCACCTCGGTGAAGAAGGCGCCCCACCTGGCCGACCCTGACGTCATCACCAGCGAGCCGGGCGACGCACCGACCTTCAGCCCGAAGGCCGGCATCGACCTCTACGCGGCGCCCCAGAACGAGACCTCGACAGGTGTCGCCATCCCGGTCGAGCGAGTCGTCGGAGACCCAGACGCCCTCACCGTCATCGACGCCACCTCAGGTGCTGGCGGCCTTCCCGTCGACGCCGCCGAGTTCGACACGTACTACTTCGCACCACAAAAGTCTTTCGGCTCCGACGGTGGTCTGTGGCTGGCGCTCATGTCGCCGGCCGCCCTGCAGCGCGCCAGCGAGATCAAGGAGAGCGGTCGTTACATCCCGCCGTTCCTCGACCTTCAGACCGCGATCGACAACTCCGTCAAGGATCAGACGTACAACACTCCTGCCCTGGCAACGATCGTGATGATGGCCGAGCAGGTCGACTGGTTCAACACCAACGGCGGACTTTCCTTCGCGACCGGACGTTCGGCATCTTCGGCTGCGGCGCTCTACGGCTGGGCCGACAAGGTCGACTACGCCTCGCCCTACGTGAGCGACCCGGACAAGCGATCGGCAGTCATCGGAACGATCGACTTCGCCGAGAGCGTCGACGCCACCGAGCTGGCCAAGGTGCTACGCGCCAACGGAATCGTCGACACCGAGCCGTACCGAAAGCTCGGACGCAACCAGCTGCGAGTCGCGATGTTCCCGGCGATCGACCCTGCCGACGTCGAGGCGCTCATCGCCTGCATCGACTACGTCGTTGGCGAGCTTGGCTGACGAACACGGCCGCGCTTGCGCATGAGCAGGGCCGCCACGCCGCTCACGAGCAGGATGGCAGCCAGTCCCACTGCCCAGGGCGTACCGCTCGACTCTTCGCTCGATGACGCCGGCGCGACCGATCTGTCGATCGAAGGATCAGGGAGTCCAATCGCGTAGATCGGTTGCTCGACGCCCTCGCTGCCGACGAGAACCGCTCTGCCATCGAGCGCATAGGCGAGCGTCTCGCCCTGTGGCTGCAGCGGTAGCGGGTAGACAGTTCCTGGATCCCCGTCGGTCCCTTCGCTGAGAAATGCCTTCGCGTCGTACAGGAAGAGCGAGGTATAGCTGCGCAACGCCACCTGGCTACCGTCGGGCGAGATGGCTCCGTCGGTAAGGAACATCGGCGCAGGACCCACCCGCTCGAGCTCGACCGTTGTTCCCATCTCTGGTGCATCGGGGGTGGCATAGAGCCCGGCACCGATCGCCTCCTTCGTCACGACGTAGAGGCGGCCAGCTTCGTCGACCATGAAAGCCTCGGCGTTGTGCGCACCGTCGGGGTAGCGCAGCTCGACGCGGCGCCACGGAACGTCTTGCTTACCCAGCTCAGCTGGCTCGGGGATCCGGTAGGCCTGGATCGAGGACCACTGTGCGTCGTTGTCACCGATGTCGGCGACCCAGAGTGCCGGGTCTCCGCCGTCATCGACGCCGGGAGCCATCGCCTCCCAGTCACGGTTAAAGATGCTCTGGAGCCGCAACTCTGCCACCGTCTCGCCGCTCTCGTCGACGCCGAAAACCAGCTCATCGCTGTTGCTGTCGTTGACCAACCACACGACACCGGGATGGGCTCGGCTCACAACCATTCCGCTCGCCTCGTCGATCCGCAGATCCTGGACGTCGGCAAGACGCGTCGAGGTGAGCTGGTCGGCGTCTCCTGGCGACGGCTCAGCCGCCGGCGGAGCGGCAAACACGCTCAATGCAAGCAGAACACCGAGCGCCGGAAGCGCGATGGCCCGGCTCGAGGCGGCGACCGGAGCACCGGAGGGCGTGAGCCGCCAGCCGGGGCGAACCTCGTCGAGATCGTCGGGCTCGGCGATGTGCAGGTGTGGACGCGGGCGGGCGTGGGCCCGGACCTCCAAGCCAGATCGCCGAACATGCAGGACGGCAACGGTGAGCGCTGCCAGTGCCGACACGATCCCTCCCAGCGCAATCGACCACCGCGGGCCGAACGTCTCGGCGACCCAACCGACCAACGGTGAGCCCAACGGAGTTCCGCCGAGAAAGAGCAGGGTATAGATGCCCATGACGCGTCCGCGCAGCTCTGGCGCTGAGTTCAGCTGCAGGAACGACTGGGTGGCATTGATGAGGGTGAGGGCACCCATGCCGACCAGCGGTAGCGCGACCAGGAACATCAGGTAGGTGGGCATCAGAGCCACGACGACAGCGGCAGCCCCGAACGCCAGCGCAGCCAGGACCACCAACCGGATCCGGGGCGCGCCGCGCCGGGCAGCTGCTAGCGAACCCGTGAGCGATCCAACGGCGAGCACTGTCGATGCGACGCCGAACGCCGCCGGCCCGAGGTCGAACTCCCCCGTGACCATCGCCGCGATCGTCAGCTGGAAGTTCAGACCGAAGGTGCCGACGAAGAAGGCGATGACCAGAACAAGGACGAGGTCGGGGCGAGCCCTGACGTAGCTGATCCCCTCGCGTAGCCCTCCGGCGTCGGCGCCGGCACGGACTGGTTCGGCCAGATCATCGGGACGAATCCGGGAGAGGGCGACCAATACGGCCAGGTAGCCGATGGTGTTGAGGATGAAGACCCACCCGGAGCCGACGGCCGCGATGAGCAAGCCGGCAGCGGCAGGTCCGAAGACCCGGCCGAGGTTGAAGGACGCGGTGTTCAGCGCGACTGCATTCGGCAGGTCTTCTATGTCGACCATCTCAGAGACGAAGGCCTGCCGGGCTGGTCCGTCGAACGCCGCGATCGACCCGACGAGGAACGCCATCAGCATCACCAAGGGAACCGTGGCGACACCGGTCAGCACGAGCACTCCGAGACTGAACGCAGCGACACCCAGGAGCGCAGTCGTGACGAAGAGCAGTTGGCGCCTGCGGAAGCGATCGGCGAGGCCACCGCCCCAGAGACTGAAGAGCAGCATGGGCAAGAACTGCAGACCGACAGTGATACCCAGAGCTGTGGCCGAGCCGTCAGTGAGCTCGAGGACCAGCCAGTCCTGGGCAACGCGCTGCATCCAGACGCCGGTGTTGGCCAGCAGCTGACCGGTGGCGTAGAGCCGGTAGTTGCGGACGCGCAGGGATCGGAAGGTAGGACTCACTCGCTGACCAGTGACTCCAGGATCGGGACGACCTCGCGCAGGGCACGACG
>JANLWJ010000434.1:0-4176 GCA_031364455.1 Actinomycetes bacterium
TCGCTGGACGCGGCGCCAGGCAGGAAAGGACGTGGCCACCATCGACGTGGTCGCCCTCGAGCTGGCCGGTGTCGGTTTCATCGCCGGAGCTGCTTTGGTTCAGACCGCCACTGACAGTCTCGGCTACGCACTCGTGGCGATCGCCGAGGGTGTCACGTTCGCGCTCTGGGGTGCGGTGACCAAGGTACGTCGACGTCTGGCGGCCGGAGTCGGTGTTGTCATCGTCGCCGTCGTCATGCTGATTGCTGTTCCGCTCCTGCCGCTGATGCCCGAGTGGCGAGGCGCGACCCTCTGGGTGGCCGTTGCCGGACTCGGGCTCGCGGCCATCATCATCGCCACCTTCATCGAGCGAGGACGCGCCAAGGTGGGTGCCTGGGTGGCATCGCTGTCAGAGACCCTGGACCACTGGGAGTGACAGCGTGACATCAGTCGCTGTCGTCGGTGCGGGGATCGTCGGGCTGTCGACGGCTTGGTTTCTTCAGGAGCACGGCTTCGATGTGACTGTCGTGGAGCGTTCTCACGTGGCCGCAGGAGCGTCCTGGGGCAACGCTGGCTGGCTGATGCCAGGCGACGCCACTCCGCTGGCATCTCCGGCAACGCTGCGGATGGGCCTGCAGGGCCTGACCCGTCGCGGTTCGGCCCTCGCCGTCCCCATGCTCACTGGGCTCGACCTCTACCGCTTCCTGCTGCGCTTCGCCAGGAACTGCACCTCCGCGCAGTGGGAACGGTCACTGCACGCGCTTGTGCCGCTCAGCAACGCGGCACTGGACGCCTACGACGACCTGGCTGCAGGCGGAGTCTCGGTTGCGCCTACCCGATCGCAGCATCACCTGGCGTGCTTCACATCCGTGGCTGCTCGTGACGACTTCGCCGGTCACCTCAATCGCTTGCGGGCGCAGGGTGTCCAGGTCGAGTTCGACGTAATGGACGGCAACGCAGCGCGTTCTGCGAGCTCGGTGGTTTCGGGGAGCGTCAAGGGTGCCGTCGGCCTGCTCGGTCAACGGTTCCTTGACCCAACACTCTTCGTCCCGGCACTCGCTGAGTCGTTTGTTGAGCGAGGAGGAACGATTCACGTCGACACGGAAGCCCGCTCACTGCGCGACATCGGCCACGCGGCCGAAGTGCTGCTGATGCGCGACGGTCGGCCATCGGTGCTCCGGTTCGACACCGTCGTTCTCTGCACGGGAGCCTGGCTCAGTACCTTGGCGAAGCGCTTCGGCGTAAGCATCCCGGTGCGTGCTGGACGTGGGTACAGCTTCAACATTCGGACCGACGTCCGCGTCGACGACCCGATCTACTTGCCTGACCAACACCTCGCCTGTACTCCGATGCGGGGTCGGCTCCGGATCGCAGGGACGATGGAGTTCCGGGCCCCAAACGCACCGATCGACCCTCGTCGGGTTCACGCCATGGTGGAGGCCGCGCGTCCTATGCTCGACAACGTCGACCTCGATGACCGGACTGAGGAGTGGGTCGGGCCGCGTCCAGTCAGCGCTGATGGGATGCCGCTCGTCGGGCCCACCGCGTCACCGAGAGTGTGGTGCGTGGGAGGACATGCGATGGAGGGGATGGTGCTCGGCCCGATCACAGCTCGACTAGCCGCGCAGGGCATTGCCGAGCGCACCATCCCGAGCGCACTCTCTGCGTTCAGTCCATTGCGCTAAGTGATCGAAAGCGTGTGCACCTCTAGCCCCGTTGACCCAGGCCCTACCCGTGGAAGACTCGGTCCACCAGCACCGAAACGGTGCTGGTATCCGAGTTCACCTTCTCGCCAGGCACCGTGACCTTCGACCCCTACGGCACGGGCACCACGATTTGCGGCGATGTCGACGCCACCGGGGCCGGGGTACTCGACCTCCCGGGGCGCAGCGTCGTCGAGACGCCGGACCACCTGTCGCTGAATCCAGGAACTGCTCGCTTCTCGTTCGGCGCTCGGATCGCACTGACGCGTGGGGTCGGCGCGTGGAACGTGATGCAGAAAGGCAGCTGGGGAGACCGCCAGTGGAAGCTCTCGATCCATCCGGTCGGCGGTGCAGCCCCGTTCAGCTGCCGGGTCTCGGGCTCGACCGGCATCCTGCGCGTATTCACCAGCGGAGCGGTGGTCGCCGCCGATGGAGCTTGGCACCAGGTGGTCTGCGCCAGGGTTGGCAACGAGGTGCAGGTCCGCCTCGACGGAGCGATTGTTGCCAGGGGGACCGGGCCAACCGGTTCGGTCAGCAGCACCAAGAGCTACCTCGTCGGCTCCAAGGGGTCGGGGACGCTCTCCGACCCCGACCAGTACCTCGGTCTGCTGGACGACGCGTTCGTGCAGGTCGATCTCCGCACGGGGGTCGCCGAGCCTGAACTACTGCCCGTGGAAGGCGAAGCAACAGCCGTTGTCGAGACCGAGCCGGTGCTGCACTCTGGCGATGCCGCCGAGAGAACCAAGGCAGCAGGACATCGGACGCCGATAGCGACCAGCACGGCAGGCGCTTGGGCAGTCTCGCTCTGGTCGAACAAGTCCTCCTTGACGTCTGGGTGGACGGCCCCCACCGAGGTTGCCGGGTGCCAGTACCAGGGCAGCGCAGGCAGCGGCAGAATCACCCCGCTCGCGGCCGACTCTGGCGGCCCGGTCGGCACCTTGTCCTACGGGGGGCTGACAGCAGTCGCCTCCCAAGCAGGCACCATGGCGACCATGTGGACCGTCGTCCTGAACCCTCGATAGGGTCAATACCAATACGCAGTGAAGGCGACAGACCGCAACTCAGGAGGCCTGACGGTGAACGACCAGATGCTCCAGAAGATGAAGAGCAGCAACGGCTTCATCGCGGCGCTCGACCAGAGCGGTGGGAGTACGCCGAAGGCACTGAAGCTCTACGGCATCGAGACGTCGGAGTACTCCGGTGACGGTGAGATGTTCGATCTCATGCACCAGATGCGAAGCCGGATCATGACCAGTCCAGCGTTCACCGGTGAGCGTGTGCTCGGTGCGATTCTCTTCGAGATGACGATGGATCGTCAGGTCGAGGGGATGGGGTCGGCGGAGTATCTCTGGAACAAGAGGAACGTCGTCCCCTTCATCAAGGTCGACAAGGGCTTGGCTGATGAGGCCAACGGCGTTCAGCTGATGAAACCCATGCCAGAGCTCGACGCCCTACTCGAGAAGTCGGTGTCACACGGAGTCTTCGGCACCAAGATGCGGTCTGTCATCAAGCTGGCCGACGCGGCGGGTGTCAGCACGCTTGTCGACCAGCAGTTCGAGGTCGGTCGTCAAATCATCGCCGCCGGGCTCGTTCCGATCATCGAGCCGGAGGTAGACATTCACAGCCCACAAAAAGCCGAGGCCGAGGAGCTCCTGAAGACCGCGATCATCGGGCAGCTCAACCAGCTGACCGATGCCCAGAGCGTCATGCTGAAACTCACGCTACCGAGCACCTCTGGCTTCTACACCGACCTCGTTGCCCACCCCCGCGTCGTCCGCGTGGTGGCGCTGTCGGGCGGTTACTCCCGCGATGACGCCAACACCATGCTGGCCAAGAACCACGGCGTCATTGCCAGCTTCTCGCGCGCCCTCACCGAGGGTCTTTCAGCTCAGCAGAGTGACGACGAGTTCAACGCGACTTTGGGATCGTCGATCGAGAGCATCTACCAGGCATCGATCACCTGAGTGACGCCGCCAGCAGCTCCCGCACTGTCTTTGGGTCCGCTTTCGGTCCGGTGATCTGGAGGACGACGACGTTCGACCCCACGTGTACAGCACCCGCGCTAAGAGGTTGAGCTCCAGCACAGTCACAAACGGGAGGGTCGATGCGCCAGCCATCTTGGCCACCGATGACGATGGGTTCTACCTTGATGGGGTCGCCGAAGAAGCTGGCGGCATGCTGGGCTAGGTACCCGCTGAACTCCGCGGCCCCTTCTTCTGACGAGAACGCAAGAACCTGGCTCTCCACTCCGGTGAGCCGCGGGGAGACACCGCGGTACTCGACCTTGACGCCGCCCCTGAATCCAGTGGCGTCGAGCGTCTGCCCCAGGTCGGAAAGGGCTGCCTGAGCCACGACATCATCGACGAAGAGCAGACTCGTAGTCCTGCGCAACGGCGGCAGCTGCTCCGCGCTGACAGCAAGTTCCACTAGGTCCTGTCGCTCGCTGGGGCTCAGTGCTGTCTCGGCGGTGTTGGTCTGGTCGGTCTGGTCGGTC
>JANLWJ010000444.1:0-1566 GCA_031364455.1 Actinomycetes bacterium
GCGCTGCTGGTGGCCGACGAACCGGTGTCGGCGCTCGATGTGTCGGTCCAGGCGCAGGTGCTGAACCTCCTCGACGATCTCCAGCGGGAACTTCGCCTGGCCTACCTTTTCATCTCGCACGACCTGGGCGTGGTTCGGCACATCGCGCACGAGGTGCTCGTGATGTACCTGGGCCTCGGCATGGAACAGGGCCCCAAGGAGCGCATCTTCGGGCGGCCGCTGCACCTGTACACTCGGGCGCTCCTGGCGTCGACCCCCGGCATCACCGGGACCGCCCGGGTCGAGCGCATCGTGCTGAAGGGCGAGCTGCCGTCGCCCTTGAATCCGCCGCAGGGATGTGTATTCTCCACCCGTTGCCCCCATGTGATCGAGCGCTGCCGAACGGAGCGCCCGGTCCTGCGTCCGCTCGACGGTCGACAGGTATCCTGCCATTTGGCACACCAATTTCTCGAAACGGGTCACACTGACCTCGCGCCCACCGCTGCGTAGATCGCAGCCACTACCCTAGGAGTCCATCAACATGACCAAGTCCACATCGGCGCCGCGTTGGCCCCGCCGCATCAACCACGCCCTTATCGCTGCACTCGCACTCCCGGCGCTGCTCGTCACGGGCAGCCTTTCCGCCAAGACGCTGGTGTACTGCTCGGAAGGCAGCCCGGAAAACTTCTACCCGGGGATCAACACGACCGGCACCTCCTTCGACGCCAACAGCCAGATCTACAGCCGCATCGTCGATTTCGAGCGCGGCGGCACGACGGTCGTGCCTGGTCTCGCGGAAAAGTGGGACATCTCTCCGGACGGAAAGGTGTACACGTTCTACCTCCGCAAGGGCGTCAAGTGGCACAACCACCGCGCGTGGAAGCCGACGCGCGACTTCAATGCCGACGACATGATCTTCGCGATCGAGCGGCAATGGAAGGAATCGAATCCGTACTTCAAGGTCACGAGCTCTAACCACTCATGCACCTGCCGCTGATGACCTGATCAAGCGGTATCGCGGGAAGACTGTTGAAGACATTTTGGCCCAGCGAGAGGTCGCCGCGCTGCCCTTTTCGGCACGGATGGAATTACTCGTCGCAGTGGCTCCACAGGTCAAAGACATGCCACCCGGCGAGACGATGCGATTAATCAAGCAGTCGGAGGAGTTTCATGCAGCCTCGGGGTTGAAGGCTCTGGAGCCTCGCGTGTGGTCTAAAGGTTGCCAGTGGTGTGGACACTTGTTCCACGAAGGCCGCCAATTGTTGACCGCTGAGTACGGGCCGTTGAAGCTGGCCGTGAGCGCAGCCGAGTTTGAAAAATATGTCTCCGTGCTGGTAGTCGCGTTTATGTCGCCGGACGCTAAGTTTTCGGTGGACATTTTGCCGGGGGCCATAGGCTTTGTACAAACCAGCCCGTCGCTCGTCCCTTTTGAGAGCGTGAGCTTACGGGATGTTGCAAAAACGGTTCAGCATGGTGCCCGCTGGAAAGCGGGGATGGTTGCTGGCTTTGGCGGGATGGCAACCAAACAGATTCAGGTCGAAGAACAGGGCCAGTTAGATGGTACTTACGCGGGCTCCAGCGGCTCTG
>JANLWJ010000459.1:0-4812 GCA_031364455.1 Actinomycetes bacterium
TTGCCCCGAACTGGCCGCTGCCCCGACATCTGTCGGGTCAGCGAGGGGGAGGTGCGCCGGTGGACGGGTCAACGGATGCCGAGGCGGTTCCAGCTCAGCTCGGCGTCCCGCCAGTCCGCCATGGAGCCGGGGGGAGTTCCCGGCCGGTCCTGACGGATCGTCCGCACGGTCGCCCGGAGCACCGCTCCGAGCGTGATGACGAGAGCGGCCGTGAGAATCAGTGTCGCGTCCATGATCGTCCTTTCTGAGGTGACAGGCGGCGTCGCCGTGGGGTTTGCGCCGCCAGGAGTGAGAGGGCCATTGGGCTGGGGCTGAACTGGTACATGGCAGTCAGTTTGCGTTACATCAGTATCTGCCACCAGTGGCACTCTTGACAGAGTAGGCAAACTTCCTGCCATACTGGCGCCATGCTGCAGAACGTGGCCGTGCTGGCCCTGCCCGGTGTCGCTCCCTTCGAGCTGGGAGTGGTCTGCGAGGTCTTCGGGATCGACCGCAGCGATGTCGGTCTCCCCGCCTTCGACTTCGCCGTCGTTTCCGAGGGTGCTCTCCCGGTGACGAGCGCGTCCGGCTTCACCATCGCCCCCGAGCACGGCCTGGAGCGCGCCGCGCAGGCAGACCTAGTTTGCGTTCCGGCAGCGGACACCGACCGCGACGTCAGCCCTGCCGTCAGCGAGTTGTTGCACCAGACCATCGCGCGTGGCGGACGCATCATGAGCGTCTGCAGTGGGGCGTTCACGCTGGCTGCGGCAGGGCTGCTCGATGATCGTCCGTGCACGACGCACTGGTTTCACGTCGAGGAGTTCCGGCAGCGGTTCCCACGGGCGCAGGTGATCCCCGATGTCCTGTACGTCGACGACGATCCGATCATCACCAGCGCTGGGTCTGCCGCCGGGATCGACGCATGCCTTCACCTGGTCCGCAAGGAGCTCGGCGCAGCTGTGGCCAATGGAATCGCGCGGCGCATGGTGGTGCCGTCCTACCGCGAGGGCGGACAGGCACAGTTCATCGAACGTCCAGTTCCGCCCACCGAGTCAGTGACGCTGGGGCCGTTACTGGACTGGATGACCGAGAACATCGCCGTTGACGTCTCCGTTGACGAGCTAGCAGCGCGAGCGCATATGTCACCGCGGACTTTCGCCAGGCGCTTCAAGGCTGAGACGGGAAGTACTCCGCACGCATGGCTCACCCAGCAGCGCGTGCAACACGCAGAGCACCTGCTCGAGCAGACCGACGAGCCCGTCGAGCGGATCGCCCAACTCTGTGGGTTCGGGTCGGCGACCCTGTTGCGTCACCACTTCGTCCGGCAGCGGGGGACGACACCGCAGGCGTTTCGCCGGGCCTTCCGGGACTGCAGACGCGCCTCCGGTGCGGCCTGACGCCGCAGGGCATCCGGCCCGCTACCCGGCCCGAGGGACAGTCCACCGCCACACCTGCAGTGTGATGTCGGGAACCGGCTGCCAGTCGCGTTCGGGGACGCGGGTGTAGCCCAGCCCGGCGTAGAAGGCCACCGCGCTCAGATTCGTCTCGACCACCGAGAGCACAACGGCGGTGAACTCCTCGGCCTGCGCCGTCTGGTGAACTCGCTCCATCAGCTGGAGGCCGATGCCCTGACCCTGGGCCACTTGCCCGACCGCCAACATGCGGACCTCGAGCTCATCGGGGGTGGCGATCTCGGCGTAGCCGCTTCCGGGTCGGCAGACGGTCACAGTGCCGACGAGCCGTTCGTCGTTCGTGGCTGCCCACAACTCGGCGCCAGCTGCGCGACCGGCGGCGTCCATCAGCGTCCGGCGGTAGGGATCGGCGTCGCCAAACGTCAGGACGGGCGCGTAGGCGTCGGCGGTGAGGCTTCCGATCGAGGGGTACTCGTCCGGACGAGCCCTGCGGATGGTCAGCACGGGCGTGAGTCAGACGTTGGTGCGCATCCGGTTGCGGCGCTTCACGGCGCGGCGCTCGTCCTCGGAGAGGCCGCCCCAGACTCCGGCGTCCTGGCCGGTCTCGAGCGCCCACTCCAAGCAGGGCTCGATCATCTCGCAGCGTTGGCAGACAGCCCTGGCCTCTTCGACCTGGAGCAACGCTGGGCCTGTGTTGCCGATGGGGAAGAAGAGTTCGGGGTCTTCGTCACGGCAGGCGGCACGGTGGCGCCAGTCCATGCGGATGCACACTCCTCAGAAGATCAACGGGGCGGCCGCCGGAGGGTTGTCCCGGGCGTCGCACCACTCCGCTCGTCTCTCGGGGGGTCGGAGACGAAACGGCCATCTCCACCCTTACAGATGGTGGGTCCGACCACAAGACGATCACCATGATGATTCAGCCGCCCTTATGTCGGATGCGTCACATCCACGCAGGTCACGGGGTAGGCAGCGGGGTTGGGTCCGCGTCACGCGGGGGTCAGGCGATGACTCGAAGCGCCTTGGGTACCGCCTCGAAGGTTACCGAGGAACGCTCGCCGAGGTAGTCGCCATCAACCTGGAAGGCGACCGGCTCGTCGGCGTTGACGGTGAAGCCGGTCAGGTCGTGGCGGTGGACAACCCCGGCGCCGGTTGGTGGGCGGTCGCGCGAGCTGAGCGACTGGCGGGCCAGGCGCAAGGTGCGGCGGAGGCCGACCTGCTGGAGCGCGAGCAGGTCGAGGCCGAGGTCGAAGGACGCCCCCGGGAAGGGGTCGACCGGCAGGCGGCCGAGGTAGGTCCACGGCGAGGTGTTGCCCACCAGGACCATGCCGACCGGCTCGTCGACGCTGTCGACGCCTTCGTCGAGGCGGGACAGGTGAAGGGGCGGGCTGTGTCGTGCGGAACGCCTGGCCACCGAGCGCACCGCGGTCCTGACGTAGAGCCCGTGGCTGGAGCGGCGTCCAGCTGCGCGCTTCTTTTCGACCTGGGCGACGACGTCGGCGTCCAGGCCAAGGCCGGCGGTGAAGGTGAACCACCGGTGGTCGGCGCGACCAAGGCCGATCGTGCGCTCACTTCTGGCGCGGAGCAGCTCGAGCAGGTAGCCGGTCGCTTCGACCTGGTCGTCGGGCATCCCCAGGGCTCTGGCGAAGACATTGGTGCTGCCGCCGGGGACGACAGCGAGGGTCGGCGCACCGGCGTCCACACCGTCAGCAAGCATGCCGTTGACGACCTCGTTCACGGTTCCGTCGCCCCCGAGGACGAGGACGAGGTCCACGCCAGATCGGGCGGCGCCTGCGGCCAGCTCAGCTGCGTGGCCGCGCGCCTTGGTCTCGCTGACCTCGAGGGACACCTGGGAGGCGAGAGCCTGCGTCAGGACGTCGCGAGCGCGAGGGCTCGTGGTGGTGGCTTCGGGGTTCACGATAAGCCTGGCCCGCTGCATGGGCGTCACCTTACGCCTGCGGATACGCTCCGCACCGTGACCACCGACGCCCCCAAGATCGAGTCATCTGAGCCGGTGCCTGGATCGGTGCGGCTCTTGTCGGTAGCGGTGTTCGTCGAGGCGCTGCTCATGGTGGGCTTCATCGTCGCCGACGTGGTGAGTGCTGCACGCAGTGACGATGCCGAGTGGGGAGCGGTCTGGTTTGTTGCCGTCGTGCTGGGGCTCTGGAGCGCCGGGTTGTTCGTGGTGTCGCGCGGCGTCCTGGCCGGACGTCGATGGGCGTTCACGCCGATCCTCTTCACCCAGGGGTTGTTCGGCATCGCGGGGATCACCTTCTTCGGCGCGGCCGCTCCGGTGGCGCGTGTCGTCTGGGGCTTGGTGATCGTCGGCGCCGTTGTCGTGCTGCGGCTGCTCTTCAGCCGCGAGGTGCGCGAGCACCTGATCTACGCTAACTCCTAACGCAGCCCAGTGCATGTTGTTGCACTAACCGTTGCTATAGCGCCACTAACTGCAACAACATCCCCGCCGATCCGCTTGTTGAAGTTGACGGAGGGGGTCCAGTCCAGCACCCACCTGTCGAGGCCTCAGGCGTCGAGATAGCCGGAAGCGTTCCACCAATCGTCCGACAATCCGGCAAGGCTGCGGACGCAACCGAGGTAGAAAGCCGCTGCGTCGTCGGGGGTGTCGTACTGAACATATGACGGTTCAACATCGTACTTCTCAGCCATTGTCAGAGCGCATCCGCGCTTGTTCATCTTGTCGAGGTTTCCTTCGTGGGCCGTCATATACCCGGCGTTGAAGTCATCCATGACCCATGGCTTCTTGTAGGAAGCCCAGACGCCGCCGATGGTGCGATTCCAAGCAGGACTGCCGCGGTCAGAAGCAGGATCGGCCGGCGCATTCCCGGATTCTGTCAGTTGCGGGTGTGGCGTCAGACGGCTTCGGGGTCGCCGGTGTCGTCGAAGCGGCCGGACGCCAGGCGCTCGAGTGCCGGTCCGGTCAGTCGGTTGACCGTCCAGTCGTCCATCGAGATGGCACCGATCCGCTGGTAGAAGTCGACGGCGGGGTTCCAGTCGAGCACCCACCAGTCGAGGCGCGGGTAGCCGCGGTCGACGCAGATCTGAGCGAGGTGCTGCAGCAGCGCCTTGCCATAGCCGAGTCCCCGGTACTGCTCGCGGACGTACAGGTCGTCAAGGTAGATGGAGTGTTTGGCCGTCCAGGTGAAGAAGTTGCGGAACCAGATCGCCATGCCGGCGATCTCCCAGCCGGCGGAGTCTGCGGGTGCCGCGTCGTCTGCGTGGTGTTCCAGAATCGAGCACCAAACGGCTGGTTCGTCACAGAAGAGCGCCTCGGTGAAGAGTTCCTCACTTGACTGCACCTCGTGGCGGGCCTTCTCGTACTCGGCCAGCTCGCACACCATGGCGAAGATCTCGGGAACGTCGTCGGGGCGGGCGCCGCGGATCCGGTAGCTCGTCATCGCCCTGC
>JANLWJ010000473.1:0-9871 GCA_031364455.1 Actinomycetes bacterium
ACCCGCAGACGCTGCGTCAGTACGACCGCGTTGGGCTTGTGACGCCGCAGCGCACCTCCGGGGGCGGACGCCAGACGACGACTGCAGCGCTGTCACGCAGCACGACGTCGGTCCCGGGTGTTGTCCGCCGTTGCAGCTGGGCGAGCGCGCGCTGAGCCACCTCGAGGTCACCCTCGAGCTGCCGCACCCGCGCCTTTAGCTGGTCGGCGTGGTACTCAAGGTCGAGGATCCGCTTGACACCGATCAGCCCGATGCCCTCACCCGAGAGGTGCTGGATCTCGCGGAGCCGCTCGACATCGCGCGCTGAGTAGCGGCGTCCGCCCCCAGAGGTGCGCTGCGGCGTCACAAGCCCAACGCGGTCGTACTGACGCAGCGTCTGCGGGTGCATGCCCGTGAGCTGGGCGACCACCGAGATGGCGAAGACGGGAGCAGTGTCGAAGTCTTCGAAGTTCATTGGCGTCGTCACTCCCGTCCGGCTAACGCGATGAGGTCGGCCCTTGGGTCGTCGGACGCGGTGGCATCGGCGTACTCGTCCAGCGCCTTTCGGGCTTTGCCGTCCACTCGCTGTGGAACGGCTACCTCGACCGTGACGAGGAGGTCGCCCTTCTTGCCCTTGACCGCGAGGCCACGCCCCTTCACGCGGAAGGTTCGCCCGGACGGTGTACCGGCCGGAATCTTGAGGTTCACGCTTTCGGCGTCCAGCGTCGGGACCGTGATCGTCGACCCGATGGCCGCCTCGACGAAGGTGATCGGAACCGTCAGCGTGAGGTGCTCGCCCTTGCGACCGAAGACGGGGTGGGTGCCGACGTGCACGGTGACGAGGAGGTCCCCTGCTGGTCCGCCGCTGCGACCGGGAGCACCCTTACCAGGAACCCTGAGCGTCGCGCCGTCCTTGATGCCGGAGGGGACGCGCACGTTGACCGTTCGTGTCTGCATCGTTGCGCCAACACCAGCGCATGAGCCGCAGGGGTCGTCCACGACCTGTCCGCGTCCGTGACAGGCGCGGCACGGCTCGGCGAACCCGAAGCCGCCTTGTTGCCGGACCGTCTGCCCGCTGCCGCTGCAGGCCGAGCACGTGTGCGGCGTCGTTCCGGGTTTGGCACCGCTGCCGCCACAGGTCGGGCAAGCTGCTTCTGCGCGTAGTTGAACCGATGTTGTCACGCCTGACGCCGCGTCGCGGAAGCTGAGCGAGACGCGTCCGGTGAGGTCCTCCCCCTTGACGGCGCGACGGGCACCGGTGCGCCCACCGAAGAGCCCACCCAGCATGTCGCCGAGGTTGGACTCTCCGAACAAGTCGCCGAGGTTGACCGAGGTAGTTCCGCCAGGGCCGAAGCCACCAGGGACTCCGCCACCGAACGAACCGCCGTACTGACGCATCTCGTCGTACTCTTGCCGCTTGGTGTCGTCGGACAGGACGTCGTACGCCTCGGAGATCACTTTGAACTTCTCTTCGGCTTTGGGATCGCCGCCATTGGCATCGGGGTGAAACTGGCGGGCCAGCTTGCGGTACGACTTCTTGATCTCGTCGGCTGATGCCGCTTTGGTGACCCCGAGTACGGCGTAGAAGTCTTTGTCGAGGTAGTCACGTGCGCTCATGGGTCACCTCCTTCGACTGTCTAGCCGGGCGGGTCGGCGACGGCGACGCGGGCCGGACGCAGCACGCGGCCGGCATACCGGTAGCCCGGCTGGAGAACGGCGATGCAGGTCGTCTCGGTGACCGAGTCGTCCCGAGAGTGGATCAGGGCCTCGTGCACGTTCGGGTCGAACGGCTCACCGGCGGTTCCGTACCTCTCGAGTCCGAGCTTGTCGACCGTCGCCTCGAGCGCCTCGGCAACGGACTTGAAGCCACCCGCGAGCTCGTCGTGCTCGCGGGCGCGGTCGATGTCGTCGAGGATCGTCAGCAGCTCGGCCAGCACCGCTGCTGCTGCCTGGTCGCGCACCAGTTCACGAACGCGGGCGACCCGCTTGCGGTAGTTGGCGTACTCGGCGTGCACCCGCTGCACGTCAGCGGTTCGCTCCGAGAGCTCGGCCTCCAATGCAGCGAGGTCGACCTCAACCAGCTCTGCGGCAGCCTCCTCGGCCGCAAGCGCATCGGTGGGGGCGGCGGCCGCCGTAGCGACCACCTCCCGCACCAAGCCGGTCTCGGGGTCGATCCGCCGCTTGTCGCGGATGATCGGGCCCTCGCTACCGTCTTCGCGCTCACTCATGCCTTCGAACCTTCGCCGGCGTCTGTCGCGTCGCTCACGTCGCTGCCTTCATCGACCACCTCAGCGTCGACGATGTCTTCGTCAGCGCTGCTGTCGTCGGACGCAGCGGCCGCACCCGGGACGTCGCCGGACTGGTACATCGCAGCTCCGAGCGCCTGACTGGCGGTTGCCACCTTCTCGGCTGCCGACTTGATGGCCTCGGTGTCGTTGCCGTCCAGGGCCTTCTTCAGCTCGGCGAGCGGCTCGTCGACGTTGGCCTTCGCGTCGTCCGGGATCTTGTCGGCGTTCTCAGTGATGAACCGCTCGGTCTGGTAGACCAGCGCGTCAGCTGAGTTACGTACCTCGGCCTCGTCCTTCCGCGCAGCATCATCGGCGGCGTGGCTCTCGGCGTCGGACATCATCCGGTCGATCTCTTCTTTCGACAGCGCTGAGCCACCAGAGATCTTGACCGAGTTCTCCTTGCCGGTAGCGAGGTCCTTGGCGTGCACATGGACGATGCCGTTGGCGTCGATGTCGAAGGTGACCTCGATCTGCGGGATGCCACGCGGAGCCGGGGGAAGCCCGGTGAGCTCGAAGTCGCCGAGCTTCTTGTTGTACGCGGCGATCTCGCGCTCGCCCTGGTACACCTGGATCTGCACCTGCGGCTGGTTGTCGTCAGCCGTCGTGAAGATCTCCGACTTCTTCGTCGGGATCGTGGTGTTCCGCTCGATGAGCTTGGTCATGATGCCGCCCTTGGTCTCGATGCCGAGGGAGAGCGGGGTGACGTCAAGGAGTAGCACGTCCTTGACCTCGCCCCTGAGGACGCCGGCCTGCAGGGCGGCACCGACCGAGACGACCTCGTCAGGGTTGACCGACTTGTTCGGCTCCTTGCCGCCGGTGAGCTCGCGGACGAGATCGGCAACAGCAGGCATCCGGGTTGAGCCACCGACGAGGATGATCTGGTCAATGTCGGCCAACTTCACGCCGCCGTCCTTGATGACGGTCTCGAAGGGGCGCCGGGTGCGCTCGAGCAGGTCGTGCGACAGGTTCTGGAACTGCGCGCGGGTGAGCGTCTCATCGAGGAAGAGCGGGTTCTTCTCGGCGTCGATGGTGATGTAGGGCAAGTTGATCGACGTCTGCATGGACGAGGAGAGCTCGATCTTTGCCTTCTCGGCCGCCTCGCGCACCCGCTGCATCGCCATCTTGTCCTTGGCGAGGTCGATGCCGTTGGCTGCCTTGAAGCGGTCGACGAGGTGGGTCACGATCGCGTCGTCCCAGTCGTCACCACCGAGGTGGTTGTCGCCACTGGTCGCCTTCACCTCGACGACACCCTCGCCGATTTCCAACAGCGAGACGTCGAACGTTCCGCCGCCGAGGTCGAAGACGAGAACGGTCTGCTCGATGTCACCTTTGTCGAGGCCGTAGGCGAGGGCAGCTGAGGTGGGCTCGTTGATGATGCGCAGGACGTTGAGGCCGGCCACCTCGCCGGCCTCCTTGGTGGCCTGGCGCTGGGCGTCGTTGAAATAGGCGGGGACGGTGACGACGGCCTCGGTGACGGGCTCGCCGAGGTAGGCTTCCGCGTCCCGCTTGAGCTTCTGCAGCACCCTGGCGCTGATCTCTTGTGGGGTGTACGCCTTGCCGTCGATGTCGACGCTCCAGGTGGTGCCCATGTGGCGCTTGACCGACCGAATGGTCCGGTCGGGGTTGGTGACCGCCAGGCGCTTGGCTACCTCGCCGACCAGCACCTCTCCGTTCTTGGCGAAGGCAACGATGCTCGGGGTCGTGCGGGCACCCTCAGCGTTGGCGATGACGGTGGGTTCGCCACCCTCGAGAACCGAGACGACCGAGTTGGTCGTCCCGAGGTCGATTCCGACGGCTCGGCCCATGGTGTTTCTCCTTCTGAGTTCCAGCACGGTCTGCTGGGTGGTCTGCGGTGTGGTCTATCAAAGAACATGAGTCGCATCGACGCAAGTTCTGCTATTGACATAACGACGAAGACCCCCCGGAACTTCCGAGGGGTCTTCGTCAGGGATGTGATCTAGGTCACATCTTCCACACCTACCTGAGCCGAATGCTGATCGGCCTGCTAGCCACCTTGTCGACCGCCTGGCCCTGGCCGCCGAGCTGGGTGACTCCTCCGCCGAGCGTGCGGTACTGACCGGCCCTGTTGATGGTCTGGGTCGACTTGAAGACGCCGTTGTTGTTGGTCGTTCCGTTGGCAATCTTCTTCCACTTGCCACCGCCCTTGCGCTGCAGGGTGATCGGCAGACCCCTGATGGTGTCGCTGCTGTCTGGACGGGACAACTTGCAGGTGAAGGTGACCTTGGCGCCCTGTCGCACCCTGGTCGAGCTCGCCTTGATGGTCGCGTTGTTCTTCGCCATCGAGACCCGAGCGATCGAAGTGGTCAGGTTGGGGTTGGTAACGACGGACGAGCCGACGGCGCCGGTCACCCAGACATCCCATGGTGACGTCGGGTCCAACGCCGCACCGGTGGAGCCGGACCAGTCGACGGTCTGACCACTCGTGCCGTTGTTGTCGAAGGCTTCGGTGCCGATGCCGATCACCCGGGCCTTGAGGTCGGTGCCCGCTGCGTTCGCGAGTGAGATCTTAGTGAGGGTCAAAACCGCAAGGCTCGGGCCCAGGTCGTTCGTCGAGACGGCGGTCGCTGCGGTGTGGACGTAGCCGGCACCATCGATGGCGACTGACGGGCTGAACCAGTCAGCACCATTCGTGGACTTGTACTTCTCGTCTTCGATCAGCGTGCCCCCTGAATCGGTGCCGATGCCGATCAACCTGACGCACGCGTCACCCGAGCAGTCGCCGGCGGCAGTCGCGAAGAGCTTGCCGGAGCGCCAGGCCACGCCGCTGAAGGCGAGCGGACCGAGATTCAGGTTGTCCCCAGCTGCGCCCTGGTCGACGACCGGAGGCGCAGTCAGCGGAGTCGACGGGTAGACGACGATCTTGCTGAAGTTTGGCGCGCTACTCGTCGCCGCGCCCGTGAAGGTGCTGATCTGGACGTCGTCGGTCGACGGGACCGCCACGAAGATGTTGTTTTGGGCTGAAGCATTGACCGCGGGCGCCTGACCGCTCCAAGTGCTGTTGAGGTCCGAGGTCCAGGGGCCAAATGCGTTGCCGCTATAGATCGGGGCCTTTGGGAAGAAGAAGATCCGGTTGACGTTGGCCGGCTCATCGGCGTCGGTGATCGGTGTGGTGATGACGATCTTGTCCGTGGAGGTGCCGATCATCGGGTCGAGTTCGACCGCGTCGCTGTTTCCCGTGTCATTGCTGGCAAAGAGAACCGTCGGCTGCCATTTGGTGGGGGCAGTGCCTTTCGATGCACGAAGCGCCAGTCCGACGTCGGCACCGTCATCGGCGACAGCCGCAGCGATCCAGCGCTTGCCAATTGGGTCGTAGACGACCGTGCCCTGCGAGAAGCTAGTACCAGGCACGTTGAAGAGCTGGCCGAGCTGCTGGGTCTTCACGACGTTGCCGGTGTTCTTGGCGAGGATCCGAACTGTGGGGCCACCGACCTGCATCACATGCTTGGGGCCAGCTGCGACCGTCACGCCGTTGTTGCCGACGCCGTTGGCACCGTTGAAGACCTGGAGCGCCTGCAGGCCTGAGGAGACAGCGGCCGACCTGGCTGCGTCTGTCCGAGCTGCCGAACGGGTACCAGAACGCGCTGCCGAGTCACCCGACCCTTCGTCCGAGGCGACAGATGTGGCCCCGACCGAGTAGAAGTCAGGCCCATCGGACCCCGCGGCTGTGGCGCCACCACTCGGGGCGATCACCAAACCTGCAGCAAGAGCACCAGCGACCCCCAGGGAGGCCCCACGCATACGACGCACCGTCACGACAATCCTCCAGGGGGTCTGCTCTGACGCGCAGCAGCGCCCCCGGCTGCCACGCGTGTGTAACGCTATTGCCCGAATCGTCCCAGGGCCAGCGTCCACCCCAGCGAATCAACGTGCATATTGTATCCACTGGTCAGTCGTTCAGTCAGGTCACGGTCCGGCGACGATCTGCTGCGGCGCCCCATCCGCTCGCTAGGCTCCACAGCACGCACCGGTCGGCCCCTTTCCGGGGTCAGCATCAACCGTCAACGGCGGGGGTCGCACGAGCCCCGTCGCGATCTTGCAGGAGGTTTCGTGCGCCCAGCGCTGGCCATCGGTCTGTTGATGACACTCATCACCGCGCTCGTCGTCGCACGACGCGGCTTCATGATCGGGCGACTGATCGGAGTCGGCCAGCCCAGGCCGAAAGGCAGTCTTCCCGACCCGCGCGAGCTGGTCGCGGCCGAAGCTGTCGAGGTCCTGGGTCAGCGCAAGCTGCTGAAGTGGACCATTCCGGGATTCGCACACTTCTTCGCGTTCTGGGGGTTCCTCGTCCTTGGGCTGACGATCCTCGAGGCGTACGGCGCTCTCGTCGACCCCGAGTTCTCCATCCCGGTGCTCGACCAGTGGTCGTGGGTGGCTTTCATCGAAGACTTCTTCGCCGTGATGGTTCTCGTGGCACTCGCCATCTTCACGGCGATTCGCATCAAGGCGAACCCACACCGCATGGGACGCCTGTCGCGCTTCTACGGCTCGCACACCGGAGCTGCGTGGCTCGTCCTCTTCATGATTTTCAACGTGGTCTGGACACTGCTGCTCTATCGCGGCGCCCAGATCAACACCGGCAACTTCCCGTATCCCGGTGGCGCCTTCGCGTCCGAAGTTGTCGCCGGCTGGCTCGAGCCACTCGGCGAGGTTGCCAACGAGCGGATCGAGACGCTCGCGATCCTGCTGCAGATCGGCGTGATCCTCGCCTTCATGATCATCGTGGTCTACAGCAAGCACCTCCACATCGCACTGGCTCCGTTCAACGTGGCGTTCTCCCGGCGTCCGAACGCGCTCGGCCCGATGTTGCCGATGTACTCCGGGGGACAGCCCATCGACTTCGAGGACCCGGGCGAGGATGACATCTTCGGCCGCGGCAAGGTCGAGGACTTCACGTGGAAAGGATTGCTCGACTTCTCCACGTGTACGGAGTGCGGGCGATGCCAGTCGCAGTGCCCGGCGTGGAACACCGGGAAGCCGCTTTCACCGAAGTTGCTCATCATGGCGCTGCGCGACAACGCGTTCGCCCAGGCTCCTTACCTCATCAAGCAGAAGCACCCTGACTACCTTGCGTCGACAGGCGGCCCCGCTCCAGCGTTCCCGGTCGAGATCACTGACTTTCCGCAGTCCGTGCAGGACGCCGCTGCGCGTCCGCTCGTCGGTCCGACCGAGTTCGACGAAGACGGCCATGGCATCGGTGGCGGCGTCATCGACCCCGACATTCTCTGGTCGTGCACGACGTGTGGTGCCTGCGTCGAGCAGTGCCCGGTCGACATCGAGCACGTCGACCACATCACCGACATGCGTCGCTTCCAGGTGCTGATCGAGTCGGAGTTTCCCGCAGAGCTCGGCGGTCTCTTCAAGAACCTCGAGACCAAGGGCAACCCCTGGGGCATGAACGCATCGTCACGGCTCGACTGGGCCGCCGACCTGCCGTTCGAGGTGAACGTGGTCGACGGGCCACTCGACGGCGACACCGAGTACCTCTTCTGGGTCGGTTGCGCCGGTGCGTTCGAGGACCGCGCGAAGAAGACGACGCAAGCCGTCGCCGAGCTGCTGCACATGGCAGGCGTGACGTTCGCCGTCCTCGGTGAAGGCGAGACGTGCAGTGGTGACACCGCACGTCGTTCCGGCAACGAGTTCCTCTTCCAGATGCTGGCGCAACAGAATGTCGAAACGCTCAATGAGATCGGCGCCAAGAAGGTTGTTGTGACGTGTGCCCACTGCTTCAACACACTGCGCAACGAGTACCCGCAGGTCGGTGGCCACTACGAGGTCGTGCACCACACGCAGCTGCTCAACACCCTCGTCCGTGACGGCAAGCTGACGCCGGTCTCATCGGTGAGCGAAAAGGTGACGTACCACGACCCCTGCTACCTCGGGCGGCACAACAAGGTCTACAGCCCGCCGCGTGACTTGATCGGCGCCTCGGGAGCTGAGCTCACCGAGATGCCGCGCAACTCCGAACGCGGCTTCTGCTGCGGCGCCGGCGGTGCCCGCATGTGGATGGAGGAGAAGATCGGCAAGAGGGTCAACACCGAGCGCACCGAAGAGGCGATCGCAACGGGCGCAAAGACCATCGCGGTCGGCTGCCCGTTCTGCCGGGTGATGCTCAGCGACGGCGTCGCCGAGGTGCAGTCCGACGTCGAGCGCGAGGAGCAGGTACAGGTGGTCGACGTCGCGCAGCTGCTGCTCAAGGCAGCCAAGAACGGGTCAGCCAGCCAGAGCAGTTCGACCCCCTAGATCGACTCCACCACGCCCGCCGAGCGCACAGCTGGTTGACGCTTCAAGTGCTCCAGTGCGCACCTGGTTGACGCCTAAAGTGGCGGAGTTGTCCCGTATCGTGGAACCGGATCCCCACGATTTGGAACAGAGATGCTCCGTATGTTCCCATACCTCTTGTTCCTGTTGTACTGCGCCGGCGCGAGTCGGCCCTTCCCTAGAGGTGTGCTGTGAGTTCAGTCGTCGCCCCCGTCGAGCGTCTCGTCAAGCGTTTCCAGATCTGGCGGTACGAGGAGCAGCATGTTGCCCGCTCGCGCAGTCACCGCGATGCCAGCGAGCGCCTGCAGATCGCTCGGGCCAGCCACCTCCACTGAGGCGATTCCCGCGGCAGATCATTGATCCGTCCGCGGGCTTGCTGCGGCAAGTGACGTCAGGACGCCACTTCGCGCAGCAACCCTCCCAAGCGGGAGCAAGCTGCAGCGCCGGCCCTTGATCGTCGGGCTCATTCGGACGGCGGGATGTCCGTCCGGTGGAACTTCAAGAATGACTTGCTGGGCGTTGGTCCACGCTGACCCTGGTACCGCGAGCCGTACTTGGCGGACCCGTACGGGTGCTCGGCCGGTGATGACAGCCTGATCAGACAGAGCTGGCCGATCTTCATGCCTGGCCAGAGCTTGATCGGCAGCGTTGCGACGTTGCTCAGCTCGAGCGTGACGTGACCGCTGAACCCGGGGTCGATGAAGCCCGCCGTCGAGTGGGTCAACAGACCGAGGCGTCCGAGCGAGGACTTGCCTTCGAGACGTCCTGCCACATCATCGGGAAGTGTCACGATCTCGTACGTCGAGGCGAGGGCGAACTCTCCGGGATGCAAGATGAACGGCTCATCGCCATCTGGCTCGACCATGCGGGTGAGTTCGGGCTGCTCCTGCGCCGGATCGATGTGCGGATAGCGGTGGTTCTCGAACACCCGGAAGTAGCGGTCTAGCCGCACGTCGACGCTGGAAGGCTGAACCATCCCGGTGTCGAAGGGCTCGAGCTGGACGCGTCCAGCAGCGATCTCGGCCTGGATGTCACGGTCGGAGAGGAGCACCCAGGGAGACTACTCGCCAACTGACGCCCCATGGCCGGGGCGGGTCCAGGTGCGGCATAATCGCTGCTGTTCGCCCTCTGGGTGGGCCGCGCGGGTGTAGTTCAATGGTAGAACATCAGCTTCCCAAGCTGACAGTGCGAGTTCGATTCTCGTCACCCGCTCCACTCAGAACCGTTACCCTGTATGAGTTTGTGCCACAAATGGACTGCACGCCATTGACCTCTTGTCGCCTCAATAGGCCCTCATTTGCCGATACTTAGCCCACGTTTGGCCC